>NZ_PTFE01000040.1:0-69533 GCF_002936975.1 Bradyrhizobium sp. AC87j1 | reverse complement strand
GGCGGCGGCGTCGTTGGCGGCGGAGGCGGCTCGCGCGGCGGTTCCCGCGTCGCGGTCACCGGCGCACGGTCATAGCTCGTGCGCTGCTGTGCAGGCGCCGCGGGCCGCGCGCGCGACTCCGTCGGTGTCGGCGGGATCGCAGCGCGGCTGCCGCCGCCGTCCTTGCGCGAGGAGGCGCGCTTGAACTCGTCGCGGATCGGCCATTTGGCCTTTTCGGCAGCGACCTGAACGCATTCGATCAGCGCGGTGTTCTTGGCCTCGCGCCGGTGCGCCTTCATGTCGCCGTCGCGATAGGCGTTGAGAATGCGAAACTCCATCGGATCCATGCCGACGAGGTTTGCGAGCTTGTCCATCTGGCATTCGATTGCAAAGTCCATCGCGGTGACGCCGAAGCCGCGCATGGCGGTCGCAGGCGTGCGATTGGTGAAGACGCAGTAGACGTCGCCATAGACGTTCGGGATGGTGTAGGGTCCCGGCAGATGGGCGGCGCATTTCACGGCGGCATAGCTCGACAGCCGCGTATAGGCGCCGCTGTCGAAATAGGCGCGGATCTTGCGCGCGACGATGCGGCCGTCGCGCATCACGCCGTCCTTGATGTAGATGCGCTCGGCGCCGCGCGGCGGGCCGTACTGCATCTCCTCCTCGCGCCCGAACACGTAGCGGACGGGCCGCCCTGTCAGCATGGCGCCGAGGATGGCGAGCGGCTCGGTCAGGGTGTCCACCTTGCCGCCGAAGCCGCCACCAACGGTGCCGCCGATGAAGTGGAACGTGTTGGAGGGCACGTCCAGAATCTTGGCGCAGGTGTCCACCGAGAAGAACAGCGCCTGGGTCGAGGTGTAGACGACGTAGCGGCCATTGGTGTCGGGCGCCGCAATCGCGCCGTTGGTCTCAGTCGGGGCGTGCTCGATCGGCGACATCTGGTAGCGCTGCTCCAGCACGTGGTCGGCGCTCGCGAGCGCGGCGTCGGCATCGCCGAAGCGTAGGCGCTGGTGATCGTAGACGTCGTGATAGATGAAGGCGTTCTTCGGATAGGTCTCATTAACCACGGGCGCGCCGGGCTTCAGCGCATCCTCGACGTCGAACACAGCCGGGAGTGGCTCATAGTCGACCTTGACCTTCGCGATGGCCTCGAACGCCTCACGCTCGCTGTCGGCGACAATGGCGAGGATCGGCTCACCCTTGTAGCGGACCTTGTCGACCGCCAGCGACGGCTCGTCATCCTTGCCGAAGTTGATCAGGCTGAGAAGCGTGTTCAGGTTAACCGGCACATCGGTGCCGCGAATGATGCGGCGTACGCCGGCCGAGCGTTCGGCCTCGGTGGTATCGATGCGACGGATCCTTGCATGGGCCTGTGTCGAGCGTACGACCTTCAGGTGCAGCATGCCTTGCAGCTTGTGATCGTTGAAGTAGTTCGACGTGCCCGTGACATGGCCGAGCATGTCCTGGCGCTGGGTGCCCTTGCCGATTTCCTTGAGGTTATCGTCGCGCTCGTCGGCGAAGATGTCCTTGCGCAGTTCCAGCATGATCTACCTCAGGCGCTGACACGGCCGCTCGCGGCGGCAAGGATGGCATTGATGATCGGCTCATAGCCGGTGCAGCGGCAGATGTTGCCCGAGATGGCCTCAATGACCTCGTCGCGGCTCGGCGAGGGATTGCGGTCGAGCAGAGCCTTGGCAGCCATCAGCATCCCCGGCGTGCAATAGCCGCACTGGGCCGCGAAATGGTCCGCGAAGGCGCGCTGCAGCGGGTGCAGGTTCGGGCCCTGCTTCATGCCGTCGAGCGTCTCGATGGAACGGCCGGCCACCGTCTCCGCCAGCGTCAGGCAGGAGAGATGAAGCTCGCCATCGATGAGCACGCTGCAGGTGCCGCAGCCACCCTGGCCGCAGCCGAATTTCGGCGTCATGTCGCCGATCAGCTCGCGCAGCGCCACCAGGAGATTGGTGCCGCCATCGACGAAGATCGCGACCTCGCGACCGTTGTGACGAAATTGCAGGGGTATCTTGGACATGGGCTCTAATCCTGGCCTGACAGCAGGCGCCGCAGATGGACGCCGACGATCTCGCGGCGATACCACGCGCTGCCGAGCGCGTTGTCGGATGGTGATGTTCCCTCAGTCGCCGCGGATGCGGCGGCCGCGATGGTCGCGGCATCCAGCGAGCGGCCCTCCAGCGCGCGCTCGGCGGCGCGGGCGCGGATCTGGGTCGGCGCCATTGATCCCAGCGCGATCCGGGCGCCCGCAATCCGTCCGCCGCTGACCGGCAGATGCGCCGCAAGCGTGATGACCGATCCGCCCTTCGGCTTGATGCGTGCGATCTTGCGATAGCGGAACGCTTCGCTGCTCGCCGGCCGTGTGCAGGAGACCGACAGCACCAGGGTTCCGGCCTGCCGTTCGCGCGCCTGCAAGAACTCTTCGATTGGGGTGTCGCGTGAACCAAAGCCGCCGGCGACGGCGACGGTAGCATCGAGCGCCAGCAGCGCGACGGTGAAATCGCCATAGGGACTGGGCGCGAAGAGATTACCGCCGACCGTGCCCATGTTGCGCACGGCGGGACCGCCGATCGAACGGGCGGGCGCATGCAGGAAGGCGAGGTCCCGCTCCGCAAGGACGCGCGCGAAGGTGACGCCGGCGCCGAGCGTGATGCGCGGCCCCGAGGCCTCGATCCGGGTCAGCGCCTGGTCCTGGGCGCGGACCACCGTCGAGATCGCGACATCGCCCTCGTTCAATGCCCGCATCACCAGCGTGCCGCCGCCGAGATAGCGCGCGGTGCGGTCCGAGGACAATGCCCCTGCCGCCTCGCTGGCGCTTGCAAACGTCTTCACTGTCACGGCCATGACTATGCGGCCTCCCTCAGATGCCGGCGGATTGCGTCGAACCCGGCCTGGTAAATGTCTTCTGCGACCATGTGGGTGATGCGGTCGCGATCCTCCGGCTTGGTGGTGAAGCGGGATTCCCAGTGCCAGAAGGTGCGGTCGCCGTCGGTGACCGGCAGCAGCCGGACATGGGCGACGTAGTTGAACATCGGCACCGGCGTATCGAGCAGGCAATAGCTGAAGGACTGTTCCAGGTCCGACAGTGCCAGCAATTGCTCGCGCAGCTCGGAGCCGTCGTTGAGCTTGAACCGCCTGATGCAGCCGATCTTGTCGGAAGACTGCGCGCGCTCAATCGAGGACGTCGCGACAACCGGATGCCAACGATCGTGTCCGTTGAAATCGCGCAGCACGGTCCACACCGCATCGGTCGGTGCGTCCAGGATCGTGCTCTTGACGATATGCGGCACGGTCAGCCTCCGAACACGCGCTTGAGCGCATCGAACCCGCCCTGGAACACGCCGCCGCCGATATTGTTCACGAGCTCGGCCTCACGCTCCGGCGCGCAGTCGAATTCGGCGGTCCATTCCATGAAGGTCTGGTCGCCGTCGGTGACGGGGGTCAGCCGCAGGGTCGCGACGTAGTTCTCGACACCCATCGGAGATTCCAGGATCGAATAGGTGCAGAACATGTCGTAGTCGGAGAGGCCGAGCAGCTTCTCGCGGATGCGGTCGCCGTTGCGCAGGCGAAAATCCCGCACACAACCGATCTTGTCCGAGGGCTCGCCGCCCTCGATACGGCTTTCGGCGATGGCCGGATGCCAGTTCGGCAAGCCGTTGAAATCGCGCACCCGCGCCCAGACGCGGTCGTTGCGGGCATTGACGACGGTGGAGACGTAGACGCGAGCCATGGCGCGACCTCAGCTCTTCTTCCTTGGCCCGCGCTCGGCCGGCGGCTCGCCACCTTCGGCCGAGGGGGCCGGCGACGCCGCCGGCTTGTCGCCGCCACCTCCGCCTCCGCCGCTCTTGCGCGCTGACTCCTTGATCCCCTGCATGTCACGGGCTTCGCGGATCAGGCCCGGCATTTTGGAGAGACTGCCGCCTTCGACGCCGATGTCCGACAGGATCGAGTCGATCAGCGGCGCCTGGACGCGATAGCGCAGGGCGGAGTCGATGACTTCGTCGGTGGCGCTGCGGCCGCCATTGCCGCCGTGGCCGTTTCCGTTGAGGCCATCGACCTGGAGAATGCGGATGCCCTCGATCTTCTCCATCGGCTTGACACTCTCGCGGACGATGCCCTCGATTCGGTCGAGCAGCTTGCGGCGGAACAGCGAGTAGCGCGCCTGATCGGTCAGCACGTTCTCGGCCTCGTTCAGCATCCGCTGCGCTTCCGCCTCGACGGCGGCGCGCACGCGCTCGGCTTCCGCAGCGATCCGGGTCTCCTCGGCCTGCTTCTCGGCGATCAGCACCTCGACCGTCTTGCGTCGCTTGGCGATCTCGCTCTCGCGCGCGGTGATGACGCGCTCGGTGGCTTCGGTCGCGCGCATCCGCGCTTCCTCGGCCGACGCCTTGGCGGCGGACTCCTCCAGAGATTTCAGATGGATGGCGATGGCCTTCTCCATCAGGACGGTCTCGACCTCCTTCTCGCGGTTGACCTCGAGCTTGCGCAGCTCGCGCTCGCGGCCGACGCGGGCTTCGTCGAGGCCGCGGTCCGATGCGATGCGCGCCCGCTCGACCTCCTCGCGGGATGCGATCTCGGCCTCCTGCAAGGATTGCACGCGGGCGACCTCGAGCTGCTCGATCGAGCGGCGTCGCTCGATGCGGGCGGCTTCCAGCGCCTGCTCGCGCGAGACGTCGGTGGTCTCGACCTCCTTGCGCGCGACGATCTCGGCCTGCCGGACCTGGCGGTCGGCATCGATCCGCTCGGACTTCTTGGTCGACAGCGCGATGACGCGGTCCTCGTCGGCGATCTCGATCGCCTTCTTCTGCTCGATGTTGAGCACCTCGCGCTTCTTGGAGGAATTGATGCGCTCGGCCTCGAGCGCCAGATCGACCGTGATGCGCTGGCGCTCGATGGCGTCGCGCCGCTTCAGCTCCGCCGCCTCCAGCACGCCGGTGCGCTCGATTTCGAGCGAACGGGTGTCGCGCTCGGCCTGGATACGCTCGGCCGCAACCGCCTTCTCCTGTGCGATGCGGGCCGCCTCGATCGCCTCGCGCGAGGCGATGTCGGCCTCCTCGACGGCACGGTTGCGGGCGATCTCCAGCGAGCGCACGCGCTCCTCCTGAGCGATTCGGCTCGCCTCCGTGGTCTCGCGCGCGGCGATGCCGGCGACGTCCAGCGCCTGGTTGCGCTCGATCTCCAGCTGCCGCGTGTTCTGCTCGGCGGCGATGCGTTCGGCGGCGAGCGTCCGCTCGCGGGCGATACGGGCGGCCTCGACCGCACGCTGCGCCTCAATCTCGGCCTCCTGGATGGTGCGCACCTGCTGGATCTCCAGCGCGCGGGTGCGTTCATCTGAGGAGATGCGCTCGACATTGACGATCAGCGTCTGGGCAATGCGGGCCTTTTCGGTCGCCTCGCGCGCGGCGATCTCGGCCTCGTCGACGGCGCGCGTGCGCTCGATCTCGCGGCGGCGCGTTTCCTCCTCGTTGGCGATGCGGGCGTCGGTGACGACGCGGTCCTGCTGGATCCGCGCCTTCTCGATCGCTTCGCGCGCCGCGATCTCGGCTTCCTCGACGGTCCGCATCCGCTCGATCTCGCGTTGGCGAACGTCGCGCTCGGATGCGATCCGCGTGGTGTCGATCGAGCGCTGGTTGGCGATCCTTGTCTTCTCGATCTCTTCCCGCGCCAGCAGCTCCTTTTCCTCGATGGTGCGGGTCCGCTCGATCTCCTTCTGGCGGGTCTCGCGCTCGGAGGCGATGCGGGCCTCCGCGATCGCCTGGTCGTTGGCGATGCGGGCGCGCTCGATGGCTTCGCGGGCGGAGATCTGCGCCTGCTCGGCCTCGGTCTCGCGCAGCGCCCGCTCGCGTGCGACTTCCGTGCGCTGAAGCGCACGGCGCATCTCGATGTCGCGTTCCTGTTCCAGGCGCGCGGTCTCGCTCTCGCGCTCGATCTCCAGCGCCTGCCGCTCGGCCTCCAGATTGCGAGCACGGATCTTGATCATCGAGTCCTGCTCGATGTCATTGCGCAGCTTCCGCTTGGCCTCGATGTCCTGCATCAGCTGGGTCAGGCCTTCGGCGTCGAACCGGTTCGAGGGGTTGAAGAATTCGAGATCGGTCTGGTCGAGATCGGTGATGGCGACCGATTCAAGCTCGAGGCCGTTCTGGGCAAGGGCTTCCGCCGCATTGGTCTTGACCCGCACAACATAGTCGCCGCGCCGCTCGTGCATCTCCTCCATGGTCATCTCGGAGGCGACCGAACGGATCGCGGAGATGAACTTGCCGGCGAGCAGCGCATGCAGCTGCCCCGGCTCCATGGTGCGGCGGCCGAGCGTCGCCGCCGCGATCGAGACGGCTTCGCGGGTCGGCTGCACCCGGACATAGAAATCGGCCTCGATGTCGACGCGCATGCGGTCGCGGGTGATCACGGCATCCTGCCTGGAGCGAACGATGCCCATCGGCAGCACGTTCATGTTGACGGGCGTGTAATCGTGGATGAACGGCAGCACGAAGGCGCCGCCATTGATCACCACGCGTTCGCCGAGAAAACCGGTCCGGACGAACGAGGTCTCCTTGGAGGAGCGATGGTAGAGCCAGTTCACGATATAGACGCCGACCACAATCACGACGATCGCGACGATCAGCCAGAGGATCAATTCACCGACCAACATCCCCGACATCTTTTCCTCCCTCGAACCTTCAGGCGTTATCGCGCGCCGATCGCCTTGAATTGACGTACCTGCTCCGTCAGCGCCCGCTCCACGGGCAGCCGCTCCATCGAGGAGGCCCCGTAGAAGCCGTGGCAATGGCGCGTGTTCTTCATGATGAAATCGGCGTCGGCGGGATCCGCGATCGGGCCGCCATGCGCCAGCACCAGGATGTCGGGATTGACGCTGAGCGCGGCGGAGGCCCAGGTGTCGATCTGCGCCGGACAGTCCTTCAGCCTCAATGCGGTCTGCGCGCCGATCGAGCCGCCGGTCGTCAGCCCCATGTGGCAGACGACGATGTCGGCGCCGGCGATCGCCATCGCGGCGGCCTCCTTCTCGCTGAACACATAGGGCGTCGTTAGCATGTCCTTGTCGTGCGCCTTGGCGATCATGTCGATCTCGAGCGCGTAGGACATGCCGGTCTCTTCGAGATTGGCGCGGAAGGTGCCGTCGATCAGGCCGACGGTCGGAAAGTTCTGCACGCCTGCGAAACCAAGCGCCTTCAGCTGGTCGAGAAACGCGTCCATGTCGCGGAACGGATCGGTGCCGTTGACGCCCGCGAGCACCGGCGTCCTCGTGACCACGGGCAGCACTTCGCCGGCCATCTCCAGCACGATGGCGTTGGCATCGCCGTAAGCCATCAGGCCCGCGAGCGAGCCGCGTCCGGCCATGCGGTAGCGTCCGGAATTGTAGATCACGATGAGATCGACGCCGCCGGCCTCCTCGCATTTGGCTGACAGGCCGGTGCCGGCGCCGCCGCCGACGATCGGCTCGCCGCGCTTCGCCATCTCGCGGAACCGCCTCAGAAGTGCTGCGCGTTCAAACCTTGGCATCGCTCACCTCGCTAGTCTCCGCCGCGTGCCGGTGCGGCCGAACAGGGTTCGGAACGCACCGACGATGGCGGCGGCGAAGTCGGGATCGTTGATGTTCTTGGGCGTGCGGATGAGCTGGCGATTGCCGGTCTGCCGCACGGTGCGCTCCAGCGTGCGGAACAGCGCGGCATCGGCGTCCGGATCCCAGAACGGCTGGCCCCGCGCATCGAGTGCGGAGACGCCGCCCTCGGGCAGGAAGAAGCGCACCGGGCCGTCCATCTGATTGAGGCGCTCGCCGATCCAGTGGCCGATGCGCTCGTTCTCTTCCACGCTCGTCCGCATCAACGTCACTTGCGGATTGTGGACGTGGAATTTGCGGCCGCGGTAGCGCTCGGGAATGGTGTCGGGCGCGCCGAAATTGACCATGTCGAGTGCGCCGACCGAGCCGACATAGGGGATACGCGTGCGGATGATCGCACCGAAGCGGTCCTCGGTTGCGGGAAACACGCCGCCCATCAGGAGATCGCAGACCTCCGTCGTGGTGAGGTCGATGACGCCGGCGAGCTGGCCGGACTCGACGAGTTTCTCCATGGAACGGCCGCCGACGCCGGTGGCATGGAAGACCAGGCACTCGAAATCGTCGCGCAGCTCGGCAGCGATCTTCTGCACCGCCGGCGTCGTCACGCCGAACATGGTGATGCCGACCGACGGCAGGCCGCCGGCCTCCCGCGCCGTCGCGGCGCGCGCGTCCAGCCGCGCTTTGACCATGCCGGCGAGCGCATGGGCGCCGTTGGCCAGCACCGCGCGCGAGATCGAGTTCAGCCCCTGCACGTCGGTGACCGAGTGCATCATGGTGATGTCGGCCGGGCCGACATAGGGCCCGACATCGCCGGAGGCGACGGAGGAGATGATCAGCTTCGGCACCCCGACCGGGAGCGCGCGCATGCCGGGGGCAACCAGCGACGCCGCGCCCGAGCCGCCGGCCGAGATCACGCCGGCGACATTGCCTTGGCGCCGCAGCCAGCTGGCGAACGCGTCGGCCATCGCGGTCACGGCCGCGCCGCGGTCGGGGCCGAATACCGCGGCACCGCCGCGGCCGTGGTTGAGGGCGATCTCCTGCGCGGAGACATCGCAGCTGGAATGCTTGCCGCTGGTCGAGACGTCGACCAGCCGCGTACGCAGGCCAGTTTCGGCGATGATGTCGCGGATGAAGCGCAGCTCGAGGCCCTTGGTGTCGAGCGTGCCGACGACCAGCACGACGGGCGGGCCGGCGGTTTGCGCCGCCATCGGCTCGCGCTTGCGCCGCGCCGTCTCGTCGAGCCGCGCGACTTGCGTCGAGAGCGTGCGCGCTGCCGCCTCGATGCGGGCGATCGGCACCGGCTGCGACCATCGCGTCGGCAGCGTCGGGTTGGAGACGTAGATGCGGATCGGCCCGCCGCGGCGCGGCGCCGGCACCGGTTGTGTGTCCGGGCCGGACGTTGCGATCTCGAGATCCGGCTCGAGCTCGGCGTGAAGCCCGACGCCGAGCAGGCGTTGCTGGAGCTCGCGGTCGGCGGCGAGCCGCGCGGAATCGATGATGCGATTGATGCGGCCATTGACCATGATCGCGACGTTGCGTGAGACCGCGGTGGCGACGCCGATATTCTGCTCGATCACCAGCACGGACATGTCGCCGTCCTCACCGAGCCGCAGCAGCATCTCCTCGACCTGCGCCACGATGACGGGCGCAAGCCCCTCGGTCGGCTCGTCCATGATCAACAGATGCGGATTGGTGAGCAGCGCGCGCGAGATCGCCAGCATCTGCTGCTCGCCGCCCGAGAGCTGGCCGCCGCCGTGATCCCTACGCTCGGCGAGGCGCGGGAAGGTGTCGTAGATGCGCTCGACCGTCCAGGCGCCGGAGCGCATGCCGCCGGCCAGCTGCAAATGCTCGTCGACGCTGAGCGAGCGCCACAGGCGGCGTCCCTGCGGCACGTAGCCGACGCCGAGCCGGGCGATCTGGGCGGAGGGCCGCCGCGTGATGTCCTCGCCGCGGACACGGATCGACCCGCCGCTGACGCCGACCAGCCCCATGATCGCTTTGCACAGGGTGGTCTTGCCCATGCCGTTGCGGCCGACGACGGAGAACACGCCACTCTCCAGCGTGAGGTCGACGCCCTGCAGGGCGTGCGAGTGCCCGTAATAGACGTCGAGCCCGCGGACCTCGAGCGCGGCGGCAGAGCGGCGGGCCTCATTCATGGCCGCCTCCGAGATAAAGCTCCTGCACCTCGGGGTCGGACTGGATCTCTTCCGGCAGGCCCTCCTTGAAGATGCGGCCGTTGTGCATCATCGTGACGCTCTCGACGACGCGCAAGGCGACGTCCATGTCGTGCTCGATGATGATGTAGCCGATATGCGCCGGCAGCGAGGTCAGGATCTCGATCAGCTCGGCCCGCTCGGTGGGGGACAGGCCCGCGGCCGGCTCGTCGAACAGGACGAAGCGCGGGGCGCCGGCGAGCGCGAGCGCGATCTCGAGCTGGCGCTGCTGGCCGTGCGCGAGCTCCGCCACGCGTTGGTCCTTCACGGCGGCCAGATGCACGGCCTGGACGAGGTTGTCGGCCGCATGCATCAAGGCATCGTTCTGCCCCGGCCGCAGCAACGAGAACCGCCCGCGCGAGACGCCGCGGCAGGCGAGATAGACATTGTCCTGCACGGTGAGGCCGGGAAACAGCGCCGAGATCTGGTAGGTCCGGCGCAGCCCGCGGCGGATGCGTTCATAGGGCGGGAAATGCGTGACGTCCTCGCCGAAGAAGCGGATGGTGCCGGAGGAGGGCGCGAAGTCGCCGGTGATGCAGTTGAACAACGTGGTCTTGCCGGCGCCGTTGGAGCCGAGCACGGCGCGGCGTTCGCCGGGGCGTACGGTGATGGTGACGTCGGTCAGCGCCGCGAGCGCACCGAACAACCGCGTCACGCCGCGCAGCTCCAGTGCGGCGCCGGCGCCGACGGCCGAGAGGCGTTGCGCGACGCTATCCATGGCCGCGTCCTCCGCCCGGTCGATTTGCAGCCGGTCGCCGGCTCTGGCGCCAGCGCTGCCACAGGCCGATGACGCCGTCCGAGGACCAGAACACGATGGCGAGGAATCCGAGCCCGATCAGCAGGCGGAAGCGGTTGCCGTCGAGGCCGAGCCTGACCAGGAAGTCGAGCGCGAAGGTACGCAGCAGCACGAAGATCAACGCGCCGATGAAGGGACCGATCGGACGCGTGATGCCGCCGACGACGGCGATGATCAGCACGTCGATGCAGGCCCCGACGCTGACCGAGCCCGGCGAGATCTGCCGGTAGTTCCAGACCTGGAGGACGCCGGCCAGGGCGGCCACGAAGGAGGCGAAGGCATAGGCGGCGACGCGGTGCGCATTGACGTTGAAGCCGAGCGCCGCCATGCGCCTGGGATTGTCGCGCACGCCCTGAAGGGCGAGGCCGAACGGGGCGCGCGAAAGATATTCGACGGCGAAATAGCAGAGCGCGGCGACCGCGAGCACGACGTAATAGAAGGGAATGTCGGCGCGCCAGTTCACGCCCCAGAAGTGCGGCGTCGCCACTGTGTTGATGCCGGTATGGCCGTTGAAGATCGCCCAGTTCTGATTGGTGAAATAATAGAAGGCAGCGCCGATCGCGAGCGTGATCATGATGGTGTAGATGCCTTCGGTGCGCACCGCGAGGGCGCCGCCGAGCGTGCCGAACGCGGTCGCCAGCGCCAGCGCCATGGGGACCGCGAGCCACCACGGCCAGCCCAGGCTGATATTGGCGTTGCCGCTGACGCCGAACACGGCGACCATGTAAGCCGAGAAGCCCGCGATGGTGAGCTGCATCAGGCTGACCATACCGCCATAGCCCGCGAGGAACATCAGGCTGAGCGCCATGATGCCGAGGATCAGCGTGGTCGCGAAGATCTCGATCAGGAAGAAGCCGCTCGCGATCAGCGGCATGATCAGGAGAATGACTGCGACGATCCAGGCGGCGGGATTGTTGATCTCCGGCCATGTCCGCGCCGGGCGCTGCGCAACATCGGCGGGGCGAACGGCAACGCGGGCATCGTGGGCGAGCGACATGTCAGCGCCTCGCCAACAGGCCTTGCGGCCGGATCGCCAGCACCAGCACCATGATCAGGAAGGTCACGACGATGGCATAGGTCGGGATGTAAACAGAGCCGAGCTGCTCGGCGAGGCCGATGATCAGCGCGCCGAGCGCCGCGCCGGGGATCGAGCCCATGCCGCCCACGATCACGACGACGAGGGAGGCGAGCAGGAAGCGGATGTCCTCGCCCGGGGATAACGACTGGAAGGTGCCGCCGACGACGCCGGCGATGCCCGCAAGTCCCGCACCGAACGCGAACACCGCCACGAAGACGAGCTGGATGCGCACCCCGGTCGCGGCGAGGATATCGCGGTCGTCGACGCCGGCGCGGATGATCATGCCGGCGCGGGTGCGATTGAGCGCGAGCCACATCGCCACGCCGATCACGACGGAGGCAGCGAAGATCACCAGCCGCACCAGGGGATACCGGAGATAGACCGGTTCGCCCGAGGATTTGATCGCCGTGACCAGCGGCAGCTCGATGGGGCCGATCAGCCAGTTCGGCGTCTGGATCTGGTAGAAGTCGCCGCCGCAGGCCCACAGCATGAGATCGGCGAACACGATCGAAAGCCCGATCGTCACCATGGTCTGCCTGAGGTCCTGTCCCTCCATCCGGCGGAACACGATCAACTGGAGCAGGACGCCGACCAGGGCGGTGAGGATGAAGGCGACAATAAAGCTGAGCAGCCAGGAGCCGGTCGCCGTGCTGATGGCGTAGCCGACATAGCCGCCGAACAGATAGAGCGAGCCGTGCGCGAGGTTGACGTTGCGCATCAGGCCGAAGATCAGCGTGAAGCCGCTGGCGACGAGGAAGTAGAGTCCGCCGAGCGTGATGCCGTTGAAGACGGCGTTGAGGAAGACGCGCTTGCGGCCGATGGCCTCTTCGAGGCCCGGCGGCCAGACCGCGAAGACCAGCCACAGCCCGACCGCAATGGCAATGATCGAGATCAGCGCCCAGGCCGGATGGCGTTCGACAAAGCGGCTCATGTGCGCAGCCCGCCTATCCAGGCCCCGCGCTGGAGGTCCACCGAATGCAGGTCAGACAGGCTTGCAGCGACTGCTAGCCTCACCATGAACGCGCGCTCCCGTCGGTCGCGACCCTCTTTCGGGATCGCGTTGCCCACATCCTAGCGGGGCTGCGAGGGCGACGTTTGATCGTGAGTATCTTTTCGCGCGGCTCAGGCGCGCAAAATCTTGGCCGCGCGACGGTAATCGGTCGGGGCCATCCCCACATTGGCGGCGAAGAAGCGGGTGAAGCCGCTCTGCGAGGAGAAGCCGAGATCGAAGCCGATATCGGCGATCGGCGTCTCGCTTGCCACCAGCGCTTCGAGCGCATGTTCCATGATCAGCGTGTTGAGATAAAGGTTCGGCGTCACGCCGGTCTGGACGCGGAACAGTCGGTAGAAATGCGGTCGCGACAGTCCTGATTCCCGCGCGATCGTATCGAGCTCGATCTCGGCGCCGGGGCTCTCCGACATCATCTTGATGCATTTGCGCACGCGGAAATCGGTGACGGAGCCGTTTGCGCGTGGATCGCGCGCGATCTCGGCCTGCTGCCAGCTTTCGTCGTAGCAGATGTCGATCAGCCGCCGCAGCTCGGAATCCAGGCTGGACAGAGATGGTGCGCCGCACACGAGCGCGGCGGTCCGCCTGATGTGCTTGTCCAGCGCCGGTGTGCGCCGGAACTGGGTGCGGCCGAAACGCATCCGGTGGGTGCCGGAGGCATCGGGGGCAAACCATTCGGCATTGACGTAGAGCACGAAGAAGATCGCGCCGCCGTCGAGATCGGCGGGCAGGAAATTATGCGGCTCCCAGGGATTGACCGCGACGACGGACGTCTCGTTGAGATCGTGGTGACCGTCGGAGACGTCGATGCATGCGGGGATGCCGCCAACATGGAAGATCAGATGACCTTCACGATGGGCGTGGATATTGAAAGGGCGGTTCAACTGATAAACCGTCGCCCGGCCGAACCGGCCGTGGAAGACGGCGAGCGCACGGCTCATGCCTTCCCCTCCCGAATGTTCTTGTCTTTTCGCTCAGCGTTCAACAACGCCGACGGGATTGCAAGAGCGGAGAGCGACCGCGTCAGCAAGTCGCTCCCCGGGTTGTGCATCGCGGAGGTGATGCGTCAGTACTTCTTACATTCCGGCACGGTGCGGCTCGGCAGCCCGATCTTGGAGAATACGGCCGGGTCGTAGCCGAGCGTCTGATTCACGTTCGGGATCACCTTCACGACCTTGCTGAACAGCGCGCCCTTGCCGTCGTCGACGACCTCGGTGACGAAGTTGGTGCCGATCGCCTGGCGGTTGGAGTCGAGCTTGATCTTGCCGTTCGGCGCATCGATCTCGATCTTGGCGAGGGCTTCCTTGTACTTGGCCTGGTTGTTGGAGAGGTCGCCATTGACCTGACGCAGCGCCAGGATCAGCGCCATGGTCGAGTCATAATAGTTGGTGGCCAGCAGCGACGGGCTCGGGAAGCGCTTGTTCGGCGGGAAGGCGTCCTGATAGGCCTTCACGAATTTCTGCCAGCCCGGGTCCTCCCACGTGTCGGCCTGGCCGCTCGCCGCGATGGTGCCGACCAGGGCGTTCTTGGCGTTGCCCTTGGACGACAGGATGGTCTGGTCGATCATGATCGAACCGCCCATCAGATGCGCCTTGCCGCCGGCCTGCTGGTACTGGTTGAGGAAGTTGACGGCGTCGGCGCCGCCGAGGCCGAGATAGATCGCGTCGACATCGTCGGGCAGTGCGGCGATTACCGAGGCGAAATCCTTGGTGCCGAGCGGCACCCATTGCCGGTTGGTGACCTGTCCGCCGGCGCCGCAGAACTCGAGCACGAGGCCGAACACCTGCGTGTAGATGAAGGAATAGTCCTCGCCCACGGTCGCGATCTTGCGATACTTCTTTTCCTCAAAGGCGTATTTGCCGAGGCCGACCTGCCACTGCGCGCCGTCCATGTTGTAGCGGAAGAAGTTCGGGGCGGGATCGACATAGGTCGTTTCCTGCGCGCCGGAGGCCGCGTTGATGAAGGTCAGCTCGGGATGGGTTTTTGCAAAGTTCTTCACCGCGATGCCCTCGTCGCCAGAGAGCGGGGAGAGCAGGATCTGCACCTTGTCCTGCTCGATCAGCTTGCGCACGGCGCGCACCGCGCTGTCCGGCGTTGCATCGGTCGATGCGACGATGAATTCGAGCTCCTTGTCGCCGACCTTCTTGCCCAGGACGTTGAGGGCCGTCTGGTGGCCGCGCATGCCGTCCTCGCCGAGCACCGTGTAGGTGCCTTCGAGGGTTGCGGTCACGCCCACCTTGATCTTTTCCTGGGCGATCGCTGCGGTTGAAAGAAAAAAGCTGCTCAGCGCGAGCAGTCCCACACTGCATTTCGACATTGTGCTCCTCCCTGTGTGTCGTCTTTTGTCGCCGCGTGGCTCTCGAAAAGCCCGCGGCTTTGATGGGAAAGCTAACCGAAGTCGGATGCGGTGCATGCGTCGGCGCCTCCTTTGGTTTGACGGGCAGTCTCATTTTTGAATGGTGCGGCGCAAATGGTTCCGCGGTGCAACAGGCGGTCACAGGAACGCTTCCGGCGGGGCTCCGTTAGCGGAGCAAATTGCTGGAGCTGTCCATGATCGAATACCCCAAGCCGCCTTATCCTTCGCAACAGCAGCCGATGCCTGGTTCGACGCGTGCGATGAATCCACGTCCCGATCATGGCGAGGAGAGTTATAAGGGCGCCGGGCGTCTGGCCGGAAAGAAGGCGCTCATCACCGGTGGTGACAGCGGCATCGGCCGCGCGGTCGCGATCGCCTATGCGCGAGAAGGCGCCGACATCGTCATCTCCTATTTGAACGAGGACGAGGATGCAGCCGACGTCAAGGCGCTGGTGGAGCAGGCCGGACGCAAGGTCGTCCTGATTCCCGGCGACATCCGCAATCCCGAGCACTGCCGGTCCGTCGTGCGTCGCACCGTCGAGGAGCTCGGCGGGATCGATATCCTCGTCAACAATGCCGCCCACCAGGCCACGTTCAAGGACATCGCCGACATCAGCGACGAGGAGTGGCAGCGCACGTTCGAGACCAACATCCACGCCATGTTTTATCTGGCCAAGGCCGCCGTCCCTCATATGAAGCCGGGAGCTGCGATCATCAACACGGCGTCGGTGAACTCCGACATGCCGAACCCGACCTTGCTGGCTTACGCCACGACCAAGGGCGCCATCCAGAATTTCACGGGTGGACTGGCCCAGATGCTGGCCGAGAAGGGCATTCGGGTCAACGCCGTGGCTCCGGGTCCGATCTGGACGCCGCTGATCCCGTCGACGATGTCGGAGGAAAGGGTCGAGAATTTCGGCAAGCAGGTCCCGATGCAGCGCGCCGGCCAGCCGGCCGAACTTGCAACGGCCTATGTCATGCTGGCCGATCCGCTCTCGAGCTATACCTCGGGGGCGACGTTGGCCGTCACCGGTGGAAAGCCGTTCATCTGATTGAAGGCGCCTCGTCGCGTTGTGAGCACGTGAACCGTGGCGGCGCCGGAGGCCGGGCTGCCACGTCCTGGTCAGCAGATCGATCAGGCGGCGTTGGACGCCTTGGCGTTGACGCCCTTGCGGAGCGCCACCGTGTTCAGCTTGGTATTGGCCGCCTTCTCTTCGTTCAAATTGGTCGTGAGGAAGCGCACGATGTCGTCGTGGCCGAGCTCTTCCGCCCAGGCGATCAGCGTGCCGTAGCGGCACATCTCGTAGTGCTCGACGGCCTGCGCGTTGGCCACGATCGCGGCATCGAGCACGGCCTTGTCCTCGATCTCGCCGGCGGTCGCGTCGGCTTCCTCGATGAGGCCGTCGATGGCCGGACACTGCGTGCCGCAGGGCTCCTTGCCGAGCTTGGCGAACACCTTGTCGAGCCGTGCCACCTGCTTGTTGGTCTCGTCCAGATGAGCCTTCAGGCCGGCGGCGAGATCCCTGTTGGTCGCCTTGTCGATCATCTTGGGCAGCGCCTTCAGGATCTGCTGCTCCGCGTAATAGATGTCCTGCAGCCCGTGCAGCAGCAGGTCTTCCATCGATTTGATGTCCTTGGTGAAGAATCCCATAAAAAGACCACTCCTTTCACAATGATGACACTGGAACGCTGCGCGGCCGCAGCTGTTCCATTCCCGTGTGCAGATCAGGAGAGCCGAATGAGCGATGGAGTTGATCATCTTGCAGGCCTGCTCGGACGCGCGGCGATGGACGTGTGGGGCGACATGCCTCGCGACATCCAGGAAGCGCTGTTCGAGTCCGCCATGAAGGGACGCGAGACCGAGCGCGAGGAGCTCGCACGGCTGCTGCACGAGCGGCACCCGCGTACGCTTCATCCGGCCCGGCCGGGATGATGCAGCCGGTGGAACGATCGTACGCGCCGCCGATTGGTAAATTGAGCGACGCGCCGCCGAATGGTTCGCATGAGGCCGCGGGAGGTGCATCGCTCGAACGTTGGAAAATTTGTGAGTCGATCGCCGTGACTGAGATGAACATCGGAAAATGGTACGACCCGATCTCGGAACGGTGGATCGTGCCGCGTGAAGCGCGCGCCATCGCCGGCTATGGTCAGTCCGGCGCCGAGAAGGTGACGGAGAGCCACGAGAGACGCGAGGCGCAGCGGATCTGGCAGCTGTTGGTGGATTGCTGCGCAGGCGAGTGATGCCGCCTCGGGCGGCTTTGGCCGAAGCCAAACTGTCGTGGTCCCCCTTCAAGCGCCCGTCGAATAGTTGTGATCACATAGATCCGGGGGCTCCGCGGCACCTTTGAGACCGCTGAGGCTTTCGTTCCTCGCGGTGCGGCCGCCAGCTCCGGGCTTGGGCGAACGTCTTCTGCAACGACCTCTGGTTTCACGCGGGGCAGCCCAGCGTTTCCGTCAACGCTGATCTCGACGACCTCAGGATCGGATCGGTATATTACCACCCGATTAGCAGGCCGACGCCGGAACAAGGATCAGATGATGGACGATACGATTGGCTTCCCCGATCCCGGTCTCGACCTGTCGGATGGCTTCAAGCCGCACACCTCGCATTGGGGCGTGTTTTCCGCGCGTCAGGGCGCGGCCGGGCTGGAGGTCAGGGCCTATGCGGGCGACCCCGATCCGAACGGCATCATCGACAATTTCCCCGGTGCGCTCCGCCATCAGGCGCGCATTTCCCAGCCGGCGATCCGCCGCGGCTGGCTCGAGCGGGGGCCGGGCCCCGACGACCGCCGCGGCCGCGACGAATTCGTCTCCGTGAGCTGGGAGAAGGCGCTTGACCTGCTCGGCGACGAGCTGTCGCGCATCCGCGATACCCGCGGGCCTGGCGCCGTGTTCGGCGGTTCCTATGGCTGGTCGAGCGCCGGCCGCTTTCATCACGCCCAGAGCCAGGTGCATCGCTTCCTCAACATCGCGATGGGCGGCTATGTGCGCTCGGTCAACTCCTATTCCTCCGGCGCGTCCTCGGTGCTGCTGCCGCAAATCCTCGCCGGCTATGAGGACATCACCAAGCGCAACGTCACTTGGGAGCAGATCGCCGATCACACCGACATCGTGCTGGCCTTCGGCGGCATGGCGCTGAAGAACTCCATGGTGGCCGGCGGCTCGATCAGCAAGCATGTCGAGCGCGGCGCCATGGCCGCGGCCCGCAAGCGCGGCTGCGAGTTCATCCTGGTCAGCCCGCTTCGCGAAGACCTGCCCGTCGAGGCCGGTGCGGAGTGGATGACCTGCGTGCCGAGCACCGACACCGCCTTGATGCTCGGCCTCGTCCACACGCTGGTCAGCGAAGGCCTGCACGACCAGGCCTTCCTCGATCGCTACACCGAGGGATGGCCGGTCTTCCTGCGCTACCTCACCGGCGAGAGCGACGGGCAGGCAAAGCATGCCGAATGGGCTGCCGCGATCTCAGGCGTCGAGGCGGAGACGATCCGCAAGCTCGCGCGCCGGCTCGCCGGAAAGCGCGCACTGATCACCGTCTCGCATTCGCTGCAGCGCGCCGAGCATGGCGAGCAGCCGGTGTGGATGGGTATGGTTCTGGCTGCAGCGCTCGGCCAGATCGGCCTTCCCGGCGGCGGCTATGCCTATTCGCTCGGGGCGATCGGCTATTATGGCCGCCGCGTCAACGACGTGCCGGGGCCGACACTGGGCCAGGGCCGCAACGGCGTCGCCGATTTCATTCCGGTGGCGCGCATCGCCGACATGCTGCTCAAGCCGGGCAGCACCTATCGCTACAATGGCGAGACGCGAACCTATCCGGACGTCCGCATGGTCTACTGGGCCGGCGGCAATCCCTTCCATCATCACCAGGATATCAACCGCCTGCGCAAGGCTTTTGCGAAACTCGACACGTTCGTCGTGCATGAACTTGCCTGGACTGCCACCGCCCGTCATGCCGACATCGTGCTGCCGTCGACGATGACGCTCGAGCGCGAGGACATCGGCTATTCCAGCAACGACCCCCTCATGGTGGCCATGCACCAGATAGCCGAGCCGTTCGGGCTTTCGCGCGACGACTACGACATCTTTGCCGATCTCGCCGACCGTTTGGGGGCCCGCGAACCCTTCACCGAGGGCCGTACCTCGCGGCAATGGCTCGAGCATCTCTACGAGCCGACCCGCGCCTCGCTCGCCAAGCGCGGCCTGGAAGCCCCTCACTTCGACGAGTTCTGGGCGCGCGGCAGCCTGGTCGTGCCGCAGCAGCCCGATGACGGCGGCCGGTTGCGCCGCTTCCGTGAGGATCCCGTCAATCACGCGCTGCCGACGCCGAGCGGGCGCATCGAGATTTTCTCGCAGAAGATCGCCGGCCATGGTGATGCGGATTGTCCGGGACATCCGGTCTGGCTCGACAAGACCGACATGCCCAAGCCCGGGGCGCCGTGCTTCCTCGTCGCCAACCAGCCGGTGACGCGCCTGCACAGCCAGCTCGATTTCGGCGGGCACTCGATTGCGGCCAAACATCGCGGCCGCGAGGTCGCGCGGATGAACCCGCGCGATGCTGATGCACGCGGCATCAAGGACGGCGATATCATCCGCTTGTTCAACGATCGCGGTGCGTGCCTCGCCGCAGTCCACGTCACCGACGGCATCGCGCCCGGCGTGGTGCAGCTTCCGACCGGCGCCTGGTACGATCCGATGGATCCCGAAGACGAGGCACCGCTCTGCGTTCACGGCAATCCGAACGTGCTCACCCGCGACATCGGGACCTCGTCGTTCGCGCAAGGCTGCACTGGGCAGCTGACGGTGGTCGAGGTGGAGAAGTTCACCGGCAATCTGCCGCCGATCCGCGCGTTCGATCCGGTGTAGCCTTCGCGTGCCCTGACGCAGCACTACGCCGCGGCGCTGGCGATCCAACCGATCTGCGGGGAAGGACGCCGCCGCGGCGGCGCTTCGACCTCGAGCCGCTCACCCCTGCTGGCGAGGCGCCAGCGTGCCGGTGACTCGCCGCTGATGCGCTTGAACACGGTCGAGAAATGGGCCTGCGTGCTGAAGCCCACGGCAAGCGCGATCTCCGCCAATGGCCGCTCGGTGCTTACAAGCAGCGTCTTCGCCTGCTCGGTCCGGTGATTGAGCAGATATTCGCGGGGACGGTAACCGGTCGCGGCGCGGAATTGTGCCGCAAAGTGCATCCGGGACAGGCCGGCGACATTGGCAAGCTCGGACAGGCTGATGCCGCGGTGGAAATGATCGGCGATATATTGCTCGACACGCCGCAGCCGCCATTTCGGCAAGGCGTTGACCCTGACGCGCGGCAACTCCATCCGAGTGAGATGCATCGCCAGGGTCCGGCCGATGCACTGCGTGAAACGCCGGTCTTTGGCATCATTCTGCTCGATCAGCGCCTTGGCAAGCTCGGCTGCGAGCGGATCGCGGAGCAGCACGAGATCATTGAGCCCGTCAGTCGCAACGACATGGGCCGGAAGATGATCCGTGGAGATGTGGACGTGCAGGAAGGCGCATGGCGACTGGAATTGCACGCCGAGAGATTTCGACGGAGCGGTGACATAGAGCGTCCCCGCAGGCATGGTGCCGTCGAAAATGATCTGGCGGTCCCGTGTCAGCTTCGCGCGCGTGGTCTTCAGGGCGATGCCGATGAAATAGCGATCGTCCGGCGTCGTCGTCTCGTGCGACGAGCTGCTCCGCGTGTCCTCCCATCGCGAGATCGTGATATCCTCGATCGCGCCGTCCGGAGTGCGATCGATCTGACGCCATTGGCTCTCCCGGGCGATCACCTGCGTCGGGCGAAGAACCTCGTGATCCCGCGAGCCGGCCGGAAAATCGATCCAGGCATGGGCCGCGTGCAAATTGTTCGACATCGCTCGTCCTCTCCTGGCTTTGCCGCGGTTTGCAACGACCGGCAAACGCGCAAACCCAATACTTTCCATGCTCGGAGGATAGGCGTGAGCTGGCCAGGACGCCCGTTAGTGGTGATTAGGATCTGTTAGATTTTGTGCGTGTGCACCAGGTGCGACAGCCCGCCGCAGACCTTGATTATGTTCAATTTGTCAGAGATTTGCCCGGCTGCCCCTGTTTGAGGGGACCTCAAGGAGGATCGCGTGGCGATCGACGTGCCGGTGTGAGATCCGCGCAGGGCCTTCGCTGGACCTCGCATCGGTGCCGGGTATAGTCCCCGCGCGTTTCGAGGAAGCAGTCGTCAAGATGAGCAAGATGTGACCGACCTCACGGCAGGACATGGCCCCCGCAGCGGCGGCGCCGGAACGATCCTTGACCTCGATGCCGTCTCGTTCGGGCCGTTTTTGCTGCGCTCGCGGCTGCTGGAGAAGGACGGGGTGCCGGTCAAGCTCGGCAGCCGCGCGATGGATATTTTGCGCCTGCTCGTCAGCCGTGCCGGCGAGGTGGTCCCAAAGAACGAGATTCTCAGCTACGCGTGGTCCGGACTCTCCGTCGAGGAGATCAGCCTGCGGGTTCATGTCGCGGAGCTGCGCAAAGCGCTCGGCGACGGCAAGGACGGTGTCCGCTACATCACCAACATTCCGAGCCGGGGTTACTGCTTCGTCGCACCGGTGCAGCGTGGCCCACGCGCGGAGCCGCCTGCGCTCACGGCGCGGCCGGCCGAAAAGGTGACGCCGTCACCGTCTCTGCCACAGCGTCTGGATCGGATGGTCGGGCGGGACGAAATCGTGGCCGAATTGGCGCCGCGCCTGCTCCGCGATCGTTTCGTCACGCTGCGCGGGCCAGGCGGCATCGGCAAGACCACCATTGCGGTCGCGCTCGCGCATGACCTGTGCGACAGGTTCGAGGGCAACGTCCACTTCCTCGAATTCGGTCCGCTCAAGGATGCCGCGTTGGTAGCGAGCACGGTTGCCGCCGCGCTGGGCCTCGTCGTGCATCACAACGATCCGAGTGACAGCATCGTCAATTTCCTGCGCGGGCGGCGGCTGCTTCTCGTTCTCGACAGCTGTGAGCACGTCATCGACGCGGTCGCACGTCTCGCAGAAGACATTCACCGCGAGGCGCCCGGCGTCGCCATCCTCGCCACCAGCCGCGAGTCGCTGCTGGTGGCTGGCGAGCAGATTTTCGAACTTGCTCCGCTGCCCGGCCCGCCGCAAGGCACACGCCTCAGCGCCGGCGAGGTGCTGAATTATCCGGCGGCGCGCCTGTTCGTCGACCGCGCCAATGCGGCGGGGCATCGCGACGATCTCACCGACGAGGATGCGGAAGTCCTGGTGCAGATCTGCGGCAAGCTCGACGGCATCGCGCTCGCGATCGAACTTGCCGCCGCGCGCGTCGGCCTCTACGGGCTGCGCGAGATGGCGGCGCTGCTCGACAGCCGCCTGCAGCTGGAATGGCGCGGGCGGCGAACGGCGCCGCCGCGGCAGCAGACGCTCGGTGCCACGCTCGACTGGAGTTTCGGCCTGATCGGCGAGAACGAGCGCATCGTGTTCCAGCGGCTCGCCGTCTTCGCAGGTCACTTCACCCTGAAGGGCGCAATAGCGGTGGCGGCCAAGGAGGCAACGCCGGAGGATCGCGTTATCGACGCGCTGGAGCAACTCGTGGCCAAGTCTCTGGTGTCCTCACAGCCGGACGGCGCATCGCGGCGCTATCGCCTGCTGGATGCCACCCGTGCCTATGCCATGCAGAAGCTGGCGGATGGCGGTGAGGCGAGCGTCATCGCTCGCCGTCACGCTTGTTATGTTCAACGCACGCTTGAAGCCGGCCTGACGGCGCAGGGCGGCAGCGGCCAGGTGTCCCGCTCGCAGGAGCGGGTGGGCCTGCTCGCCGATGCCCGCGCGGCGCTGGCATGGAGCTACGCCAATGATGACGGCGCTGATTTGCGCGTGCCGCTTGCCAGCAGTTGCACGGGGCTGTTCGTCGAGCTCAATTTGCTGAACGAAGCACGCATCTGGTCCGATCGGGCGCTCGCAATGCTCGACGACGCCGATCGTGGCGGCCGATGGGAGCTCGAGCTTCAGTCGACGCTCGGTCACGCCTTCATGTTCACCGAGCGCAACAGCGAGCAGGCGGAAGCGGCGCTCAGGCGCGGGCTGGAGATCGCGCAAGCGCTCGGCGATCACGCCAACACGTTCAGGCTGCTGTCGCGACTGAACATGTTCTACCGCCGGACCGGTGGCTACCGGCATCTGGTGCCGACTGCGCGTCACGCCGAGCGGATAGCGCGCCTGATCGGCGATACGGCGGGCATTGCCGGCAGCAAGGCGCTTCTCGGCGTGTCCTATCACCTTGCCGGCGACCAGGCCGAGGCGCAAGCTCATCTCGACGAGGGCATGCGCGACGACGCCGCGCTGCGGGGCACGCAACCCGGACATTTCGCCTATTCGCGTACGCCGCAAATTCCGCTCGCGCGCGTGTTGTGGCTGCGGGGCTATCCCGATCGCGCGCTCGAATGTGTCCTCCCGCTCGTCGGCGCGTCAGCGCCGCGCGACGTGGTCATGCATTGTATCGCGCTGTGCTGGTCCGCCTCGGTGTTCGGTTGGGTCGGCGACTGGTCCGCCGTCGAGACCATGAGCACTCGCCTGGCGACGCATGCGAGCATGCACGGGCTCGTCCCCTACGAAGCCGTTGCGACCGGGTTTCGGGCGCAGACCATGATCGCCCACGGCGAGGCCATTGGCGGCATCGACTTGTTGCGGAGCGCGCTTCCGCGTCTGCACGCGGATCGCTACGAGCTCTATATGTCGGCGTTCGCCGCGGATCTGTCTTCCGGGCTGGTCTCGTTGGGGCGCTTGGCGGAAGGCGCTCAAGTCCTTCACGAAACCATTGACCGCGTCGAGCAGGAAGGCGGCGCCTTCGACATGCCGGAGCTGCTGCGTCTGCGCGGAGAGCTCGAGGTGCAGAGCGGAAACCTCGACGCGGCCGAGGCAAGTCTCGTCGCGTCGGCGGAGCTCGCCGAGCAACAGGGCGCGCTGTCCTGGCGGCTGCGAACCGAGATGTCGCTGGCGCGGCTGCGCGAGCGAGGTCCGCGCGAACACCTCGCCAAGACGTACGCGCGGTTCACCGAAGGGTTTGAGACCGCCGATCTCAGGGACGCTCGGCTCATGCTGAATCCGCCTTCCGCCTGATCAAGCCGAACAGCGACGGCGCCCCGTAGCGATCCGCCACGCGGTTGCTGTTCAGCCCTTGTGTCCGTCCAGTCGCGCAAGGAAGTCGCGAACGCGCGAAGCGATCTCGTCGGTGGCTTCATCCAGCGCGAAATGGCCCGCTTCCAGGATGTGAACCTCCGCATCCGGAACGTCGTCGCGATAGGCCGACGCGCCGGCGACCGCGAAGGACGGATCGTATTTGCCCCAGACCACCAGCGTCGACGGCCGGATCTTGCGCAACCATTCCTGCCATTTCGGATAGGAGGCGACGTTGGTCCGGTAGTCCAGGAACAGCGTGGTCTGGATCTCGGCCTGTCCCGGACGCGTCAGGAAGGCGTATTCGTCGCTCCAGGTATCGGGGTCGTAACGTTCGGGGTGCGGGCTGGAGCCGAGATGCCGCTGCCGCGTCGCCGCCAGCGAGGTGAAATTGGCCTTGAGCGCCTCGAGCTCGTGGGCCGGATCGGCCCAATATTTGCGACGCGCTTCCCATAGCGGGCTCAAACCCTGCTCGTGCGACACGGCATTCTGGATGATGATCCCGCGGACACGTTCAGGATGCGCCAGCGCCATGCGGAAGCCGACCGGGCCGCCATAGTCCTGCATGAACAGGACGTAGTTGCTGAGACCGAGCTTGGTCGTGAGCTCCCCGATCACGCCGGCGATGTTGTCGAACGTATAGGTGAAATCGGACGGCGGCGGCGCGCTGCTGTTGCCGAAGCCGGGATAGTCCGGTGCGATCACGTGATATTTGTCGGCGAGCAGCGGCAGCAAGGGCTCCCACATCCGCGACGAGGACGGAAAGCCGTGCAGCAGCAGCACGGACGGGGCGTCGGGGGAGCCGGCCTCGCGATAGAAGGTCTTGAGACCGCCGATATCGATGGTGTGATAGCTGATCGAGCGACGGCTGGATCGCAATTCCTGTGCCGAGGCTTGCACGACGGCGCAGGCCATTGCGGCGGAGAGGGCGAGTGCGGCTGGAATGCTCATGTCATTGCTCTTGCACGTAGCGTGAGGATTTGTGGAAAGTGCTGCGGCGTCGGGAGGCACCATCGCAGGCGTCTCCCGAGCCATGGCCGCAGCTGTGATTTACGAAGCCTTCGCCATCGGCTTGCCCGCGAGAGCAGCCAGCAGCGCCTGCGCGGCCGGACCCGACGAATGCGGGTTCTGGCCCGTGATCAGCAGGCCGTCGCTGACGACGTGAGGCGTCCAGTTGGCCTTCTTCGAGAAGGTGGCGCCGAGGCGGAGCATCTCGTCCTCGACCAGGAACGGCACCACCTTGGTGAGGCCGACTGCCTCCTCCTCGCCGTTGGTGAAGCCGGTCACCTCCTTGCCCTGCACCAGCGGCTTGCCGTCCGGCGTCTTGACGTGGCGCAGCGCGGCGGGGGAATGACAGACGATCCCGACATGCTTGCCGGCGGCAAAGAAGGACTCGATGAGCTTGATGGAGTTCGGGTCTTCGGCGAGGTCCCACATCGGACCGTGGCCGCCGGGATAGAACAGCGTGTCGAATTCCTCATGCCTGATGCTGTCGAGGCGAAGGGTCCTGTCGAGCTGCGCCTCCGCAGCCGCGTCCTGCTCGAAGCGCACCGTCAGGTCGGTGCGGAATTCGGGCTCGTTGCTCTTGGGATCGAGCGGCGGACGGCCGCCCTTGGGCGAGACCAGCGTGACCTCCGCACCGGAATCCCTGAAGATGTAGTAGGGAGCTGCAAGCTCTTCGAGCCAGAAGCCCGTCTTGCGTCCGGTGTTGCCGAGCTGATCGTGGGACGTGAGAACCATCAGTACCTTCATGACTGTCTCCCTGAGTGCGTTCGCTATGCTGACGCATTCCACACGCGTGGTTGCGTCGCCTGGGTTTCGTTCGAGCACGTCGTTCGTTGCTCGCAAACCCAATCTGCGCTCAAGGCGGGCTGTTGGCTCGTTATGTATTGTTAGACGTTGAGAGAGCCGCGATACCAGGCGTGTCACCGCTATTCGAAGACGGCGTCGAAGATTTCGACGTCCATCAGCACCGGCTTGGCAATCACGGTTCCATCGGGCCGCAATGTCTGCGCGCGCCGAAGTGTCGGCACCACGATGCCGCCGAAGCTGTCATGAGCCCAGGAGGAGTGTGCGACCTTCATCCCGAAGAGATCGTGATCTGTCCGCCGCTGCAGGGCGCTCTCGTCGAAATAGAAGATCTGCTCAGGCGCGAGCGTCATCAGGTGAGCCGGGAATTGTGCCCGCAGCCGCCGCCAGGTTTCGGCATTCTCCTGCCAGGGCGACAGCTCCTCGATCACGACATCGGGGTGGGCAAGCAGGAATGGAATGGTCAGATAACTCCAGATCGCGACGCCGCAGAAGAAGACGAGATGCAGCTCGTCCGCAAGCGCCGGTGGATCGACCTCGGAAAATGCAAGGCTGGGGTCACGCCAGGACCGCAGGACCTCACCATCCAGGCTCTCGATCGTGATCGCATCCGGTTGAAAGGAGCCGGAGTGCTCACCCCCGGTGATGCCGGTGAAGCGCACCGATTGCGTCCGGGTCGAGCCTTCCGCGGTCACGTCCTTGAATTCCCGGGCATGGCCGGCGCTGGAGAACAGCGTCCCGCCAACGGAAAGGTGGAGCGTGAACCGGTTCAAGCTGTTCCAGCGGGCCATTCCGCCGCTGGCATCGATTACGTCGTCAAGAAGCGCCATGTCCCGCCACATCCACCGTGCAGTGTCTCCACCATGGCGGGGCGCATGCGGCTTGGCGTGTTAGAAGTTGTTAGGAGTTGCGAGCGGGCAGCATGGCAGTATCTCGTTGAAGATACTCTCAATTCAGGGTGCCCAGCAGCTCCCTGGCAGCGATCAGATCGCGGGTCTGGAAGCCCTCCTGGTAGCGCGCAACGAGGGGGTTGAGCAAAGCGCGGACGTCAGCGGCCTTGCCGGCCTGCTCCCAGATGCGGCCAAGGCTGATCGCCCCGCGAAGCTCCCAGCCGACCGCGGATTGACGCCGCGACAGATCGAGCGATCTGCGCAAGGTGCTCTCCGCCTCCACAGCGTTGCCCGACCCGGCGAGGATGTCACCCTTGATTCTGAGCATCTCCGGCATGTCGAAGGATTCGCCATGATCGGGAATCTGGGCGATCGCCTCGTTGATCGTCTGCAAGGCCTCGTCGGGCTGGTTCTGGGAGGCGAGACCCTCCGCGAGCGCCGTCGCAAACACCGTCGTCATGATGCGGTGCCGTGTCGCGTACAACGTAGCCTGACTGCGGCGGAGGTGCTCGATACCCCCCGCGACGTCGCCACGGCGCAACAGCAACTCGCCCTTCTGGCCGATGCCGACCGCGTGATAGGGGCCGAGGAAGTGCCGCGCTGAATGGTCGATCAGCCGCTCGATCAGGATTTCGGCACTGGCCCAGTCGCCGACCCAGAGGAACACGTAGATCGTCCAGATCAGGGAGATGCCGAGGGTGAGCGGCTGCTCGAGCAGCTCGGCCTCGCGAACCGTGTATCTGGCCACCTCGACCGCTCGCTCGGGCCGGCCTGTGAGCCAGAGCCCGCGCGCCAGCGCAACCAGCGCCACGATGCGGTCGTCATAGCCGAGATGCCCGATATTCAGTCGTTGCGAGCCGGGATTGTGCACCATCGCGCTTTCGCAGAACCGAACCGCCTTGTCCTGGTTGCCGATTAAATGATGCGCGACGCCGAGCATCCAATCGACGTTCAGCGTGGCGGCGGAATCATTCAGTTTGCGCGCAACGCCCTCGCCCTGCTCGCCGGTGTCGAGCGCGCCGTGAAAATCTCCGACCCTGGTCAGGTAGATGTGCAATCCGCGCAACAGCCAGAGCTGCCAGTGCAGGTCCTCGAGCTGCCGGGCGAGCTCGAGACTGCGCGTGAAGGCCGACCGGACCGCTTCCGTGTTGCCTTGCGTGAACATCACGGAAACGCCGAGCGCGGCCTGCAGGGTCATCTCCTGCCGGCTGTCCACGGCGTTCGTGTCGAGGGACGCCAGCGCCTGCTGGGTCCATCGGTAGCATTCCGTCAGCAATGTCAGTTCGAGGAAGAATTGCGCCGCCGAGGCCGCCAGATCTACGCCGATCGTCCGGTCGCCGCCGTCCGAAAAGCTGAAGGTCAGCGCAGCCCTGACATTGGGCAAATGGTCGGCATAGGGAAGGAAGCCGCCCGCGCTCTGCATGCCCGTGGATTTGAGGGCAATGTCGCGCAGGAAATCGCGGAAATATTCGGCGTGGGCGCGCGCGACGCGGTCCGCTTCGCCATTCTCGACGAGCTTGTCCGCCATGAAGGCGCGGGTGGTGTCGAGCAGGCGATAGCGCAGTCGCCGCTCCGCCGGCGAGGTCGCGATCAGGGATTTGGAGAGCAGGTTGGAAATGGCTTCCACACCTTCGCCCTCGCTGATGCCCTGGCAGGACGCGACCGCAAGCGCGGCTTCCAGCGTGAACGGCCCGACGAACACCGACAAGCCGCGCAGGGTCGCGCTCTCGGCCGGCGGCAGCAAATCGTAACTCCAGGCGAGCGCGGCGCTCAGGGTCTGGTGCCGCGGAATCGCGGTGCGCCGTCCCCGCCACAGCAGCGAGAAGCGGCTGTCCAGCAGTGATGCGGTCCCGGCAATGCCATAGGCGTTGACACGTCCGGCCGCGAGCTCGATCGCCAGGGCAATGCCGTCCAGCCGCCGGCAGATCTCTGCAACGAGCGGCGCATCCTCCTCGGTGAGCTCGAACTCGCTCAGGCTCTCGGCAATGCGTTCTACGAAGAGCTGGCTTGCGGGATAGGCAAGGATGTCGGCGATGCCGAGGCCTTCGCGCTGCGGCGGGCAATCCAGCGGAAACAGCCGGTGGACGCGCTCACCTTCGGTGCGAAAGGATTCGCGGCTGGTGGCCAGAATATGCAGCTTCGGCGCCTCGCGGACCATGCGCTCGGCCAGAGGGGCGAGCTCGTCGAGGATATGCTCGCAACTGTCGAACACCAGCAGCATGCGCCGGTTGCGCAGGACCGTCAGCAGGCTCGGCACGGGATCGTCGGCATTGACGGTCAGGCCCAGCGCGGCCGCGATCGTGCCGGGAGCGAGCCGGACATCCGTCAGCGCGCCGAAATCGACGAAACATACCTGGTCATCGAAGGCCGCGAGCTCGCGATGCGCGACGGCAAGTGCGACCGACGTCTTGCCGATTCCGCCCGGGCCGACGATTGTGACGAAGCGATGCTGGGCAAGCTCGGCCGAGATCTTCTCGACCGCATCGTCACGCCCGATCATCTTCGCGAGTGGCGCGGGCAGCGAGCGGGGCGAAGCGGCGGGCAGGCTGGTCCGGCTCTCCGAAGGCGCAGCCCGGAGCAGCGGGGCCGCGAAGCAATAGCCGCGCCCGGGGACGTTGATCACGTAGCGGGAGCCTTCGCCGGCATCGTTCAAGGCCTTGTCGTTCAAAGCCTTGCGCAACGTCGTGATGTGGAAACGCAGGCTGCCTTCGTCGACATTCACGTCGGCCCAGATGCGCTTGATCAGCTCCCGCTTGTCGACGACCTCACCCGCACGCTCGGCGAGAAAAATGAGGATGTCGAGCGCACGGCCGCCGAGGTGAAGCGGAGCGCCGTCCTTCTCGAGCAGCCGCGACTTCGTGAACAAGCGAAATGGCCCGAAGGCAATGACCGAATCTTGCTCGTTAGTGTCCGGCACGGGCCAATTATTCCAGTGACAATGCTGAAGTGCAGTCTTGGTCTAACAGAACGAGACGTCCAGTACACTGGCCGAAAGTGGCGAAATCGCGTGGCGATCATCGCAATCGCCGATCACGCGAGGAGCGTCGCAAATCTAACTTAAACGCGAGTGGTCTGAGCGATCGGGACATCTCGGCAATGCGCCGGCCGCGATGGCGGATCTGGATCTCACTCGTCGCGCGACGGTGATCATAACAGAATCTTGCAACGTCTAACGAGCAACGGGCGCAAACAGCATCCAGTATGCCCTTCGAGTTAGACGCAATTTTCAACGGGAGGCTATGATGTCCGCGATCGGCGCTCGGCCGAACGACCATGTCGTTCGATCTCAATTTGTACCTGGTCTCGATGATCAGTCGCGTGATTGGGAGCTCGTGCTGCGGGAATCCCACCATCGCATGAAGAACACGCTGACCCTGCTGGGTGCGTCAGTCCGTCGCGATTTCACGCGCGCGGGCAGAGGCGATATGTCGCTGGCGGTGGACCGGCTCGAGCGGCGCATCGTCGCCTTCGGCAGGCTCTATCAACTTCTGTCCGATCATGACGATCTGCCGTTCGTCTCCGCAGCGGCATTCTTCGAAAGCCTGTGCGAGCCGATCTCCGAGGCTGTGCTGGAACCGGCAGGTATCCGCTGCGAGGCTGCGATCGAAAGCGGCACATTGCCGGCGGCGCAGTGTCATCGGCTCGCGCTGATGCTGACGGAGCTGGTCACGAATGCGGCAAAGCATGCTTTCCCGAACAAGAATGGTGCGCTGATCCGCATCGGCATGGCCCGGCGCGACGGCGCCTGGCTCTGCACGGTGGCCGACAACGGCATCGGCGCGACCGGTCCGCTCCAGGGCACCGGCAGCCGGATTCTCGAAGGACTCGCACGCAGCATCCATGCGCGGCTGCAGGGCGAGGCGGGGGAGGGCGGCACGCGGGTCACCATCGTGATGCCGATCGCTGCGGCGTGACCCTCCCTCACAACGGCTAGCGGACCCTAACACGCCATAACGGGCAAAGGTCTGTTGTTTGCGCGATAGTCCTGACGTTGAGAGCGGGTGTCGATCCCGGACCCGCGGCTTGAAACAAGGAGTTGGACATGGCTGTGATCGAGATGAATCGCGAAGCTGAAACCAAGCCCTCGAAACCTCGCGGAGTTGATTTGAAGCTCGAGGTCCTCGTGATCCCGGTGTCCGATGTCGACCGCGCCAAGGCGTTCTACACGCGTCTCGGCTGGCGACTGGACGCCGATTTCACGTCAGGCGACGACTGGCGCGTGATCCAGTTCACGCCGCCGGGCTCGGCCTGTTCGGTGATCTTCGGCACGAACGTCACGGCCGCAGCGCCCGGCTCGGCGCGAGGCCTGTATCTGGTCGTTTCCGATCTCGAGGCGGCACGACAGGTCCTGCTCGACCGCGGTGTCGAAGTCAGCGAGGCATTTCACGGTGCCGGCGACGTTCATGCCGGGCCTGACGAGCCCTATCTGTTCGGCAGCGTTCGAGTCAGCGGTGCTGACCCGAAGCGCGGCAGCTATGCTTCATTCGCCGCGTTCAGCGATCCCGACGGCAATGGCTGGCTGTTCCAGGAAGTCACGACACGATTGCCCGGACGCATCGCAGGCGACGGCACGACATTCGCCTCAGCGACCGATCTGGCCGCAGCGCTGCGTCGCGCGGCGCTGGCCCATGGCGAGCATGAGGCGCGGACTGGCGGACACGACGACAACTGGCCGGACTGGTACGCCGACTACATCGTCCGCGAGCAGGCCGGCCAGCCGCTGCCGTCTTGAGTTGCAACGAAAGGCATCTTCCGATCCTGGCCGACACGGCGCGCGATGACCTGGTCGTCGCGCGCGGTGTCGTATTGCGCGGATGTCATCGCGCTCTTGCAGCGACCGGACTCGCAACGGCTAACGCAGGCTAACACTCCATAACGAGCAAATTGCCGGGGCCTGCGCCAATCTCTCTGCACACCAACCGACGCGTTGATTTCGAACTCGGTCAACGTCGCCGACCAAAGCAAGGGAGATCCAACATGACCGCGCACGCACGAACTGAGAGCCTCAATCCCGACCGCCGTCAATTGCTGAGCCAGGCCGCGATGACCGCGGTTGCCGCCAGCGTATCGAGCCTGTTGCCGCTGCATCCGGCCAAGGCTACCGCAGGCGGCGCCATCCGCCCCTTCCAGGTCAGCGTGCCCGAGCAGGATCTGCTCGACCTGCGCCGGCGCCTGGCTGCAACGCGCTGGCCGGATCGCGAGATCGTCACCGATCAGTCGCAGGGCGTGCAGCTGATGACGGTGCAGCAGCTCGTGCGCTACTGGCAGAGCGACTACGACTGGCGCAGGTTGGAAGCGCGGTTGAACGCCTTGCCGCAATTCGTCACCGAAATCGACGGCGTCGACATTCACTTCATTCACGTCCGCTCGCGGCACGAGAATGCACTGCCGATGATCGTCACGCATGGCTGGCCCGGTTCGATCATCGAGCAGATGAAGATCGTCGGTCCGCTCACCGATCCGACCGCGCACGGCGCCAAGGCCGCGGACGCGTTCGACCTTGTGATTCCCTCGCTCCCCGGCCACGGCTTCTCGGGCAAGCCGACGGTGCTCGGCTGGGATCCCCAGCGCATCGCGCGGGCCTGGATCGTGCTGATGAAGCGGCTCGGCTACAACCGCTATGTCGCGCAAGGCGGCGATTGGGGGAATGCCGTGACGGAGCAGATGGCGCTGATCGCGCCGCCGGAATTGCTCGGCATCCACACCAACATGCCCGCGACCGTCCCCGACGACATCGCCAAGGCGCTTCAACCCGGCGGAACGCGCCCGGCGAACCTCCCGGCGGACGAGCGCCTTGCCTACGACCAGCTCGATGATTTCTACAAGCACGGTCTCGGCTACGCGATCGAGATGTCGAACCGGCCGCAGACGCTCAATGGCCTCGTGGATTCGCCCGCGGGCCTCGCGTCCTGGATGCTCGATCACGATGCGCGCAGCGCCGCGATGATCGCGCGCGTGTTCGATGGCCGGACGGAAGGGCTGTCGCGCGACGATGTAGTCGACAACATCACGCTCTATTGGCTCACCAACACCGCGGTGTCGTCGGCGCGGCTGTACTGGGAGAACAAGCTGGTGTTCTTCGCGCCCAAGCACATCAAGATCCCGGTCGCCGTCAGCGTCTTTCCGGACGAGATCTACGCCGCGCCGCGGAGCTGGGCCGAGAAGGCCTATCCCAAGCTGATCCACTACAACCGTCTCGACAAGGGCGGACACTTCGCGGCCTGGGAGCAGCCGGCGCTGTTCTCCGCGGAAGTGCGCACCGCGTTCCGTCCGCTGCGGCAATCGATCTGAGATGCGAACCCATACATCAGGAGTGCAAGCAATGAACCGTCCCGAACCCACCTTTACGACCGAGCAGATCCACCTCGAGCGCCGCCTGCCGTCCTACTGGCGTGTCACCTTCGACATGCCGCCGGTGAATATTTTCGGCCCGAAGCAGTTGCCGGTGCTGGGCGACATCGTCACCAGGATCGAGACGGATCCGGACGTGAAGGTCGTGGTGTTCGACAGTGCCGTCGAAGGCTTCTTCATCACCCATTACGACTTCCTCGCGCCGCTGGAAGAGTCGCTTCGTATCCCGCGCGGGCCGACCGGGCTCGAGGCGCTGCCAGACATGCTGGTGCGCCTCAGCCGCGCGCCGGTCGTCTCCATCGCCGCGATCCGGGGCCGCGCGACCGGCGTCGGCAGCGAGCTCGCGCTCGCAAGCGACATGCGTTTTGCCAGCCGCGAGAAGGCGATCCTGTCGCAATGGGAGGTCGGCGCGGGCCTCGTGCCCGGTGGCGGGCCGATGGCGCGGCTGCCGCGCCTGATGGGCCGCGGCCGTGCGCTCGAAGTGCTGCTCGGCGCCGACGACATCCATGGCGATCTCGCCGAACGCTACGGTTACGTCAACCGGTCGTTGCCGGATGCCGAGCTCGATGGTTTCGTCGAGGCACTCGCGATGCGCATCGCCTCGTTCGACAAGGAGGCGATCGCCCAGACCAAGCGTCTTGTCGATGTCGCAAGCCTGCCGCCGGACGCCGAAATCAAGCCGGAGTGGGACGCGTTCCTGGCCGCGCTCGGTCGCCCCGCGAGCCAGACCAGGATCAAGGCGCTGATGGCGCGCGGTTTCCACCGCTCCGGGGACGTCGAGAACCGGCTCGGCTTCCACGTTGGACAGATCGGCAGCTAACGGAACCGTTGCGACGCTCGGCCGGTTGGAGCGGCGGCAGGCGGTCACGCCGATGCCGCCTTCCACCGGTACAGAGCGTTGGTGCGCAAAAACAAACGAGGAGAATTGAGATGATCCGCAAGGCAAAAGCAGTTTGGAAGGGCACGGGCCGCGACGGCAACGGTCAGCTCTCGAGCGAATCCGGCGTGCTCAGTGAAACGCCCTATTCATTCAAGACGCGCTTCGAGAACGAGAAGGGCACCAATCCCGAGGAGTTGATGGCTGCGGCCCATGCCGGCTGTTTTACGATGGCGCTGGCCTTTGGTCTTCAGATGGCAGGTTTCACGCCGGACGAGCTTTCGACCGAAGCCGCCGTGACCCTGGAGCCCGAAGGCAAGGGCTTCAAGATCAGCAAGTCCGCGTTGACCTTGCGCGCCAAGGTGCCGAACCTCGACGACGCCGGTTTTGCCAAGATCGCCGGCGAGGCCGAGAAGAACTGCCCGGTGTCGAAGGTGCTCAACGCCGCGATCACGCTTGACGCCAAGCTGGGCTGACTGAACGCAGGGAGTGCTGCCATGTCTCGCCAAAATCCGTCTCGCCAAAATCCGTCTCGCCAACATCAGCCGGATGAGGACAGGTTCCGGGCGATCCTGCCCGAGGATATCGCATGGCAGCCCTTCCCGGCATTCCCGCCGGGCGCGCGGTTGGCCGTCATGGTGGGACATCCCGCCGAGCCCGGGCCTTACGTGGTCCGGGTCAAGGTGCCCGGCGGCACCAGGCTGATGCCGCACAAGCATCCGGAGGACCGCATCTACACGGTCATGTCGGGCGTGTTCTACATCGGGCTTGGCGAGAGTTTTGATGGCGATAAAGTCAGAGCCTATCCGCCGGGCAGTGTTATCGTGCTGCCTGGCGAGACCTGGCATTTCCATTGGGCGAAGTCCGGCGAGTACGTTACGCAGGTGAGCGCGATCGGGCCGCTGGGCCTCGAATACCACGACGACAAGGATGACCCGCGCTTGCGTGCAGTTGCAGAGCAAAGGTAAGCATCTCGACGAAACCAAGGAGCGTACAAATGACGACGGAACGCGCAGTTTTGGCCGGAGGCTGCTTCTGGGGCATGCAGGATCTGATCCGCAAGCAGCCAGGCGTGATCTCGACACGCGTCGGCTACACCGGCGGCAAGGTGAAAAACGCGACCTACCGCAACCACGAAGGCCACGCCGAGGCGATCGAGATCATGTTCGATCCCGCCAAGACCAGCTACCGGACCATGCTCGAGTTCTTCTTCCAGATCCACGATCCCACCACGCTCGATCGCCAGGGCAATGACCGAGGCACCAGCTATCGCTCCGCGATCTTCTATGCGAGCGATGAGCAGAAGAAGATCGCCGAAGACACCATTGCCGACGTCGAGGCGTCCGGCCTGTGGCCCGGCAAGGTGGTGACCGAGGTCGCGCCCGCAGGAGATTTCTGGGAGGCCGAGCCCGAGCATCAGGACTATCTCGAACGTTATCCCGACGGTTACACCTGCCACTTCATCCGGCCCGGTTGGAAGCTGCCACGCCGCGCTGCGGCGGTGGGAGGCTAGATCGAGACGCCGCGCCGTCAGGCCCGCGATCGCGCGATCAGATCGCGGGCCATGCGCATGTCGGCGATATCGGAGCCTTCGGTAAACGTCCCGCAGACGTTGTCGAGAAGCGCCCGAGCTTCCGCGCCCCGGCCGGCTCCGATCATGGCGCGCGCGAGGCTGGTCGCGCAGCGCAGCTCCCAGAAGCGCGCGCCCTGCTCGACGGCAATGTCGATGGCCTCGCGAAAGTGCGCCTCGGCCTGCTCCGAATGCCGCGCGCTTCTGAGCATCAATTCTCCCTTGATGCGGAGCAGCTCCGGCAGATACCAGCGCTCCTGCCGGTCGTTGCAACGGGTCAGGACGTCTTCGATCACGTCGAGGCCACGGTCGACCTGGTCGGCTTCGAGGAAGCACGCGGCGAGCTCGCCGAGCAGCGGGAGAAAGCGCGGCAGGAAGCGCGCATCGCCGGCGCGGTTGAGCTCTTCGCGCAGGAGCGGCAGGCCGGTGGCGATGTCGCCGCGCCTGGCCACGACCGCGGCGTTGAAGGCGCGTGCCCATAGGCCCCACAACCGGATTCCGTGGCGCTCGGTGTGTTCGAGCAGCTCGGCGCCGTGGCGCTCGGCGGCATCGAAATCGCCGGACCAGAACGCGATCGGGCAGGCGGCCTGTCCCAGCACGCTGCAGAAGGTCAGCGCATGGCCGTTGGCGCGGCCTTCCTCGATGTTCTTGGCGGCGAGCGCCTGGGCTTGGTCGGCGAGGCCCTGAAGCCACAGGATGCGGGCCCGGAAATATTGCGTCGATATCCTGAGATCGAGCGGGAAGATTTTTGGCTTCTCCACCAGCACATGCAGCGAGGCGTTCACCCGATCGATACGCTGCCGCGCGTCGTCCTGGTCCCCGAGATAATGCAACGCGACAGCCATCAGGCGGTCGCCCAGCATAAGATCGGTGCTGTCGGGCGAATTCGCAGCCGCGTTCGCAAAGCGCTCGGCGAGCCCGCGGGCCTTGCCGAATTGCCCGTTGTTGAACTGGTCGATGCACAGGCCCCAGAGCGCCCGCAGCCGGAAGTCCTTGTCGTCGAGGCTCTCAGCCAGCTCGAGCGTCGTCTCGAGGATCGGGCGCGCCTCGCGCGCGCGGCCCTCGCCATACATCAGCGACCAACCGAGTGCCGACAGGAGCTGCATGCGGATGCGGTCGTTGTCGCCGTCGTCTCCAAGCGCCGCCAGTGCCGTTCTGCTGCGCTCGCGGCATTCGGCGAACAGCGACAGACGCACCCACAGGGTGACCGCGGCCGCCGTCAGCGCAATGCCGAGCCTGGTGTCGCCGTCGGGCGCGAAGGCCCAGTCCAGCGCCGCGCGCACATTGTCGAGCTCCCCACCATAGGTGCCGAGCCATTCGGGCAGCGGCGTCGACGTGTCCGCCCCCGCGCGCTCGAAGAAGTCGCGAAAGTGCTCCGCATGACGCCGCGCGAACTGCCTGGCTTCGCCGAGCTCGTTCAGTTTCCCGAGCGCGTAGGTGCGCGTGGTGTCGAGCAGGCGATAGCGCAGCGCCCGCGAGCCGGATGGCGAGATCAGCGATTTGGTGACCAGGCTGTCGATCGCCTCCAGCGTCGCCGAGGTGCTGAGGCCATCGCCGGACGCGACCGCGGCGGCCGCCTCCGGCGCGAACGGCCCTGCGAACACCGACAATCGTCGCAAGGTGGCGCTTTCCGCCGGAGGCAGCAGGTCGTAGCTCCAGTCGAGGGCGGCGGCGAGCGTCTGGTGCCGCGGGACAGCCGTGCGCCGTCCCCGCCATTGCAGCGAGAAGCGGCTGTCGAGCAGGGAGGCGGTGCCGGCGATGCCATACGCATTGACACGGCCCGCCGCGAGTTCGATCGCCAGCGCAATGCCGTCGAGGCGCCGGCAGATGCTGGCGACAAGCGGCGCCTCTTCCGCGCTGAGCTGGAACGGCCCGGAGCTCTGCGCGATGCGCTCGACGAAGAGCTGAGCCGCGGGGTAGGCGAGAACCTCGGCGACGTCGAGGCCGTCGCGCTCGGGCGGACAATCCAGCGGAAACAGCCGGAAGATCCGCTCGCCTTCGCTTCGGAACGACTCGCGGCTGGTGGCGAGAACCCGAAGCTGCGGCGCTTCGCGAACGATGCGCTCAACGAGAGGCGCCAGGGTATCCAGCACATGCTCGCAGCTGTCGAAGATCAGCAGGGACGGTCCGGTCTTCAGAAATGTCAGAATGGCCGGCGTCGGATCCTCCGCGCTGACGGTCAGTCCGAGGACGGCGGCGATGCTGGTTGGGACATGGCTCGCATCCCGCAGCGGACCGAAATCGACGAAGAAGACGCGGCCGTCGAAATCCGCCGAGCGGCGATGCCCGACCGTGACGGCGACGGCGGTCTTGCCGATGCCGCCGGGACCGACCAGGGTCATGAAGCGATAGAGCGTCAGGCCGTTCGAAATCTTCTCGATGACCTCCTCGCGTCCGACCATCTTCGCAAGCTGGGCGGGCAGGGAGCGGGGAGGAATGATTTCGGCGGCAGCTGGCGCGACCTGCGAGGGCGCTTGAACGAACGGGGCGACAAAGCAATAGCCACGGCCGGGTACATTGAGGACATAACGGGCCGATTTGCCGGTATCGCCGAGCACCTTGCGCAACGCTGCGACATGGAAGCGCAGACTGCCCTCGTCGACATTCACCTCGGCCCAGATGCGCTTGACCAGCTCTCTCTTGTCGATGACTTCTCCGGGGCGCTCGGCAAGCAGGATGAGAATATCGAGCGCGCGGCCGCCGACATGAAGCGGCTCCCCTTCCTTTTCCAGGAGTCGGGACTTGGGAAACAGCCGAAATGGCCCGAATGAAATGGCCGAGTCTTGGTTGTTATTGTGAGCTGGCACGTGCCATTGCCCCCCGCAACGGGAGTCAAAAGGTATTTTATTCTGGTCTAGCAGAACGAGGCGTCCAGTAAACTGGCCGAAAGCAGCATGGCTGGCAGACGTGCGCAGATGGCTTGGGTCGGCTTCGGCCTCGCCTGAATCATGCTGGAAATGGAAGGGGTTAGGTCGCCGTGGTCTTACCCGGGTCCTTTGTGACGATGTGTGCCGTCAGCGTGACCAGACCCATCAGCGCAGCCAGTAGCCAGAACGCCATGGGCAATCCGCCAAAACGTGCGACGAAGCCGACGCCGGCGGGGCCGATGAGGATTCCTGCGTAGCCCGCGGTCGTGATCGCCGCGACCGCAAGCCCCGTGGGCATCACCGTCTGCCGCGCCGCCCGGCGGAACAGCACCGGCACGAGATTCGACGCGCCGAGCCCGATCAGCAGGAATCCGCCGATGGCGACCGCTGCAATGGGCGCCGTGAGCAGGACCACGAAACCGGCGATCGCGATGAGGCTGCCCCAAAGCAACGTCGTGCGGTCGCCGATCCGCGCGACGACGGCGTCGCCGCCGAGCCGGCCCGCAGTCATCGCGATCGAGAACACGATATAGCCGGCGCCGCCTTGCGCCTCGGTGACGAGACCTGCGCCGATGACGAGCAGGGCGCCCCAATCGAGCATCGCACCTTCGACCAGGAAGGTGATGGCGCCGAGCAGCGCGAGCAGCAGCACCGATCCGTGCGGCAGCACGAACAGCGGGCCCTCCTGCACCTGCACCGAGCGAAGCAGGCGCGGCGAGGTCGCGACCATCGCGATCAGCATCAGGACGGAGCAAATCAGCGTGCAGGCGAGCGTTCCGAATTGCAGCGAGAGCAGCGCCGTCATCAGCGCGGATCCGGCGAAACCCCCGATGCTGAACAGGGCGTGGAAGCCGGACATCAGCGGGCGGTGCGCGGCGCGCTCCACCTCCACGGCGTGGATGTTCATGGCAACGTCGATCGAGCCGAGCGCGGCGCCGAATGCGAAAAGCGCCAGAGCCAGCGTTGCGGGCGTAGCCGCAATCGCGAGCAGGGGCAGGACCAGCGCCAGCCCGAACCCGCCGGCAATGATGATCGGCCTGCTGCCGTAGCGCGCGCTCACGATTCCGGTCACCAGCATCGCGATGACCGAGCCGATGCCGAGGCTGAGGAGCAGCAGTCCGAGCACGCCGTCATCGACGCCGAGCCGCGTCTTCGCGAACGGCACCAGCGGCGCCCAGCACGAGATGCCGAAACCCGCGACAAGAAAGGCAAGCCGGGTCGCAAGGCGGGTCGAAGGCCGGTCGGCGGAAGACATGGAAACTCCGGGAGAGCAGGCAGGACGATCGACAAGCCCGACGATTGTCGCGACTTTATGTCTGTAGCGCGCATGAGGTGCCGCGGTTGCAGGGGCGCTTCGGTCAATGTGCATTCGATCGTTGGAACCGGTGCAGACCGTCTGCGTGTAGCCCGGATGGAGCGAAGCGCAATCCGGGACCGATCGCCCGGCATTTCGCACCGTCCCGGATTACGCTGCGCTGCATCCGGGCTACGCGATCGTGCCTGTGTCGCGCTCTGTCAATCCGCTTCGCTAAAAATATTCCACTTTACCGAAATTCGGTTTCGGCGTATGTGTCGCCCATCCCGGCTCATCCAAGAGGGGCGATCATGTGTCGTCACTATCGCGAGCCGGGCTTGCGGTGGACGCGGCAGCGTCGGCACGAGAGGCGCGGGCAGGGCGGGTAGTCCCTGTGAGCCCGAGGCTTCGTGCGGATGAGCGGCGCTGCTAGGCTTCGTCTCGTCTGCAAGTTTCCGGCTCCGTCGACAGGGCTGGAAAAACTGCGGCGAAATGGCGGGCCGTGCGTACGGCAAAACCGTGTGGTCCTGGCCGTCGTTGCTACGGTCAAGCTTCCGCGGAGGTGCGAGCGAGCCCAACCGGGCAGACTGCATCATCCAATTCGCGGGGCGAGGGAGGCCAGAAGGAATGGTCGGCTCCCGGGAGATCACGGCATAAGCCGTCCGACCACCGCGCAGGGAAGGCCGAGTGATCGGCACCACCTGTATGCTGCCGTGCGGTTCTTTCTGCGTGTGCTTTTCGCGCAGCGGACCGCGGCTGCGAGCCGGCACCCGGCCTTCCCTGCGCCCTCTTGGCTATGAGGGTAGCGAGATGAAGCAAAGCTCGGGCGAAATGCGCCGCGAGGACGCGAAGGCATGTCTGCGGCACACACACACACACACACACACACACGCTGTCATCGCCCGCGAAGGCGGGCGATCCAGTATTCCAGAGGCAGTTGTGACGGAATCGAGAAGCCGCGGCGTACTGGATTCCCCGCTTTCGCGGGGAATGACGGCGTCGCTTGGAGAACCAAGCTGTCACCTCATACTCCGTCATTGCGAGGAGCGCTTGCGACGAAGCAATCCAGAATCTCTCAGTGGAGAGACTCTGGATTGCTTCGCTTCGCTCGCAATGACGGTGGAGAGGGCGGGCGTCATAACTCCGCTCTCGAGCCCCGACGCAGCGCCTTCCTGGCTCGTTCTAACCCGCAAGGATCCGCCGGCAGGCGTCGACATACACCTCCGCGCCGGTGACGATGTCGGCGTCGGCGGTGTTTTCGGTCCAGTGATGGCTGATGCCGCCGATCGAGGGCACGAACAGCATGGCGGCGGGCATGACGGTTGCCAGCATCTGCGCGTCGTGGCCGGCGCCGCTGGGCATGCGAATGGATCGTCCGCCGGCCAGTGCCTTGCTCGCGGCTTCGATTGCGTCCTGAAAGCCGGGATTCATCATGGCGGGCGCGCCGGTGCGAATCTTCTCGACGGTGACGCTGCAGGGACCGTTCGCGCTGGCCTCGTCCGCCATGGTCCGCAGCAAATGCTCCAGCCGCGCAATGACGGCCGGATCGTCGTCGCGGATCTGGAACAGCATCTCGGCGCCGCCCGGAATGATGCTCGGCGCGCCGGGATCGAGCGTGATGCGCCCGGTGGTCCAGACCGTGCGCGGACCGCAGGTATCAGGAAAACGCTGGTCGATCGCGACGCAGAATTTGGCCAGCGCCAACCCCGCATCCTTGCGCACGGCCATGCGCGTGGTGCCGGCGTGATTCTGCTCGCCGGTGAAATTGATACGGTACTGCCAGATGCCGACGATGGAGGTGACGACGCCGATCGCGAGCTTGCCGCTTTCGAGCGTGTCGCCCTGTTCGATATGCGCCTCGAGATATCCGACGTGGCGGCCCGGCTCGACGCCGACGCGCGCGCGACCGGCGAGCCCCATCTCGGCGAGCGCATCGCGCATGGTGCGGCCGCTGGTGCGGTCGCGCGCAGCGTCGATCTCGGCTTCAGTCACCTGGCCGACATAGGAGCGCGAGCCGAGGAAGCTGCCGAAATGCCCTTCCTCGTCGCACCAGGCGGCGACTTCCACGGCGCCTTTGACGGTCGGATCGGCATTGAGCACGCGCGCCGCCTCGAGCGCATAGACGACGCCAAGCGGGCCATCGAGCCAACCGGCAAAATTCTGGCTCTCCAGATGCGAGCCGGCAAGCAGTTTCGGCGCTGGCTTTGCGCTGGTGCCGAAGACGTTGCCGATCCCGTCGATCGAAGCGGCGAGGCCGGCGCCGGGCAGCTTGCGCACCAGCCAGTCGAGCGAGAGCTTGTGCGGCTCGGAGAAGGTCGGCTTGTGCACGCCGGTCTTGTAGGCGCCGATGGCGCGGAGCGCATTGAGATCGGCGAGGACGCGTGCGCCGTCGGCGGAAGGACGATTGTCAGGCATGCTCAGTAACCTTCAGCGCCTCGGTGCGGATCTCCTCGACCAGCCGTTCCTTGAGCTGGACGAATTCCGGCGTGGTCTTGATCTTGTAGGAGCGCGGATGCGGGAGGTCCACTGTGATCTCGGCCTTGATGCGGCCGGGGCGCGCGCTCATGACGATGACGCGGCTGCCGAGGAAGATCGCTTCCTCGATGTCGTGGGTCACGAACAGCACGGTCTTCTGGTCGCGCTCCCAGATTCCGAGCAACATCTCCTGCATCAATGCGCGGGTCTGGTTGTCCAGCGCGCCGAACGGCTCGTCGAGCAGCAGGATTTTTGGATCATTGGCGAGCGCACGCGCAATCGCGGTGCGCTGCTGCATGCCGCCGGAGAGCTGCTTGGGCCAATGGTTCTCGAAGCCGGACAGGCCGACCTGACGGATGAAGGCGTCGGCGATCTTGTTGCGCTCCGCCTCGGACACGCCGCGCTCGCGCAGGCCGAAGGCGATGTTCTCGCGCACGGTGAGCCAGGGAAACAGCGTGTAGGACTGGAACACCATGCCGCGATCCGCGCCGGGGCCGGTGACCTCGCGCCCGTCGAGCGTGACCCGCCCGCTGGTCGGACGATCGAGCCCCGCAACGATGCGCAGCAGTGTGGACTTGCCGCAGCCGGAGGGGCCGAGGATGGTGACGAAGTCGTTGTTGCCGATCACGAGATCGGTCGGCTCCAGCGCCTTGGTCGGCGCGTTGCCGTGGCGAGCGGGGAAGGTGCGCGAGACCTGCTCGACCTTGAGGATCGTCATGCGAGCCTCCACGGAAACAGCCAGGCGTTGAATGCCTTGAACATGAAGTCCGAGAGCAGGCCGATCAGCCCGATCACGATGATGCCGAAGATGATCTGTCCGGTGTTGAGCAGCGCCTGGCTGTCGGTGATCATGTGACCGATGCCCGAGGACGAGCCGATCAGCTCGGCAACGATGACATAGGTCCAGGCCCAGCCCAGCACCAGCCGCAGGATTTCCGCGATCTCGGGTGCGGAGGAGGGCAGCAGCACGCGGCGGATGATGCCGCGGTCCTTGGCGCCGAGTGTATAGGCTGCCTCGACCAGATCGCGCCGCGTTGCGCCGACGGTCACCGCGATCATCAGGATGACCTGGAATACCGAGCCGATGAAGATGACGAGCAGCTTCTGCAGTTCGCCGATGCCGGCCCACAGGATCAGAAGCGGAATGAAGGCGGAGGCAGGCAGATAGCGCGCGAAGGAGACGAACGGTTCGAGGAAGGCTTCGACCGGCTTGTAGGCGCCCATGAGAACGCCGAGCGGCACCGCGATGGTCGCGGCGAGCGCAAAGCCGCCGACGACGCGCCAGATCGTCATGCCGATGTCGTAGATGAAGCCCTGCTTGGCGAGGAGGTCATAACCTTCCTGCACCATCGTGAGCGGGTTGGCGAGAAAGGTCTTCGACACATAGCCGCCAAAGGTCGCCCACGACCAGAGGGCAACGAACACCACGAAGAACGCAAGGCCGTAGGCCACGCGCTGCTTCGATGTAACAGGGTCCAGGGGACGCATCACTGTCTATCCGGGCGATGAAGAGAAATGCCGGCCCCGCCGCAAGACGGGACCGGCAGCGCTAGAAGAAGCTACTTGATGAAGCTGGCGTCGAAGAGATCCTCGACCTTCGGCGCGGCCTTGATGATGCCGATCTCGAGCAGGAGCTCGGCAGCCTCCTTGTTGAAGGTCAGGAAGTCGCCGGCGAAGAACTTCTGGTTCGCGGCCTTGTCCTGCCAGCGCAGATATTTCGCCGAGTTGCCGAATTGCTCGCCGCTCTGCTTCACGTCCGCGCCCATGATCTCGTAGGCCTTGGCCTGGTCCTTGGCGATCATGTCGAGCGCCTCGAAATAGCTGTCGGCAAGCGCCTTGGCGGCCTTGGGGTTCTCCGTCAGGAATTTCGGCGTGCAGCCGAACGTGTCCATGACCATCGGATAGTCGAGCGTGGTGGCGATGATCTTGCCCTTGTCCGGCGCGGCGCGCACCGTCGACAGATACGGCTCATAGGTCATCGCCGCATCGTTCTGGCCGGAGACGAAGGCCTGCGCGGCCGCGGCCGGCTCGAGGTTGACGACGGTGACGTCCTTCACCGTGAGACCGTTCTTCTTGAGCATCCAGGCCAGCGCGAAATAGGGCGAGGTGCCGGGCGCGGAGGCGGCGACGGTCTTGCCCTTCAGGTCCTTGATCGCGGCGACATCGTTGCGCACGGCCATGCCGTCGGCGCCAAAGCTCTTGTCGAGTTGGAAGATCTGCTTGGTCGCAACGCCGTTGGCGTTCCAGGAGATCCAGGTCTCGACCGTGGTCGCCGCGCACTGGATGTCGCCGGACGCGATCGCGAGGTGGCGGTCCTTCTGCGGGATCTTCTTGATGGTGACGTCGAGGCCGTTCTTCTTGAAGATGCCAGCCTCCTTCGCCAGCGTCAGCGGCGCGAAGCCGGTCCAGCCGGAAATGCCGATTCCGACCTTGACGTCGTCGGCGAGCACGGGAGTGGCGGCCGAAAGAGCAATGATTGTCGCAAATATCGTCGAACTACGCATGATTGTCGTCCTCTTGCCGATCGATGGATTGACGTCCTGTTGATCATTGTCGGTCCAGATGGACCATTGCCCGAAGCGCTGCACGATTTGTGCCGACACATCCTCTCAGCCTCCCTTGAATCGCGCGACAAGGCGGTGAGAGTCACCGGGATAGAGCAGGCGCACGGCGGTGATGGTGCGTGCGCTGCGCCAGGTGTAGCGGTCGATCACGAGGCAGGGCGCGCCGACGGCGATCGCGAGCGCATCCGCCGTGCGATCGTCGGCGACGATGGCGCTGATGGTGTGCTCGGCCTCCGTCCACGGGACATGATGAAGCAGCCACGACCCCGGCGGTTCGCGCGCGAAATCCGCGGTTGCGGCCTCCGGCACCGAGGACAGATCAATCAGCCTGTCCTCGACCGCAAAAGGCACTTTGTCGGCGCTGTGCCGGCAGGTGATCGCGACCACCTTGCCGGCCTTTTTCACGCCGAGACGGTCACGGTCGGCGGCGGTCGCAGCCCGCAGCTTGCGACCGATCAACTCGTAGCCGTAGCCGCGCCCCAGTGCGGTGATCTCGGCGCGGATGTCGGCGATCTTGAGAACCGCCGACTGATGCTGCGGCCGGCGCACAAAAGAGCCGGCCCGCCGCCGCCGCTCGATCAAATCGGCCTGCGCGAGCTCCGACAGCGCCTTGTTCACCGTCATGCGCGAGCAGCCGTAACGGGCCACCAGTTCATGCTCGAACGGAATGCGATGCCCGGGCGGCCATTCGCCGGTCAGGATGCGCGTCTCGATGTCGGCGCGGATGCGCTTATAGAGCGTGGGCTTGTCGGCGGCATCGGTCGCGAGACTCATGCGACGAGCCTCCGCACCGCAGCGTTGAAGCGCTCGCGCGCCGCCTGACGCAATTGGTGCCGGCCGCCTTCGACGACCTTGTGGCCGCCGGCCCAGACGCAATCGATCGCGCCACTGCTCGCGGCAAAGATCCAACCGTCGATGGCTGCGTCGCCGGCGCGCCCCGATAGCGAAGGATGTGCCGTGTCGAGCGTGACGATGTCGGCGCGCGCGCCCGCGGCGAGGCCGACTTTGGGCTGCGCCAGCGCTTGCGCGCCGCCTGCAAGAGCATGGTCGAATAATGTGCGACCGGTAGAACGGCCCGCGCCGCTGGAGAGCACGTTGCGCTCGCGATGCTTCAGCCGCTGGCCATATTCGAGCTGGCGCAATTCGTCGGCGACGCCGACGAGCACATTTGAATCTGTGCCGACACCAAACGCGCCGCCCGCAGCGAGAAATTCGCGCGCCGGGAAGGTGCCATCGCCGAGACTCGCTTCGGTAACAGGGCAGAGGCCTGCTACCGCGCCGGTCTTCGCGAACGCGGCGACTTCCTCATCCGTCGTGTGGGTCGCGTGGATAAGGCACCAGCGCCGGTCGAGGGGCGCGTGCTCCAGCAGCCATTGCACCGGGCGCCGTCCCGACCAGGCGAGGCAGTCCTCGACTTCCTTCACCTGCTCGGCGGCGTGGATATGCACCGGCCCGCCGTCGGCAAGCGGAATGATCGCCGCGAGCTCGTCAGGCGTCACCGCGCGCAGGCTGTGCGGCGCGATGCCGATATTGGCGTCGGGCAATGCGCTGATCGCCTTACGCGACGCAGCTATCAATGCCGCGAACTGATCGACCGAGCAGATGAAGCGGCGTTGGCCGTCATGAGGCGCCGCGCCGCCGAAGGAGCCGTGCGCATAGAAACTCGGCAGCAGCGTCAGGGCAATGCCGGAGGCTGCGGCAGCCTGCGCGATGCGCGCGGCCATCTCGGCGGGATCGGCATAGTGCGAGCCGTCGCGATCATGATGCAGATAATGGAATTCGCCGACGCGGGTAAATCCCTGTTCGAGCATCTCGACATAGAGAAGTGTCGCGACGGCGGCGACGTCATCGGGCGTCATTGCGAGGGCGAAGCGATACATCGTCTCGCGCCAGGTCCAGAACGTGTCGGTGGAATTGCCGCGCAGCTCGGCGAGGCCCGCCATGCCGCGCTGGAACGCGTGGCTGTGCAGGCTCGCCAATCCTGGAAGCGCAATTCCGTGGCGCTCGTCGCCGGCGGCCGGCTGCACACCCGCGGACACCGCCGCGATCGCGCCGGCGGTGATCACCACCTGCACGTCATTGGCCCAGCCCGAGGGCAGGAGCGCGGAGGCAAAATGCAGTCGGGTCATGATTACACGCCGGCTGGACAGAACGGTCCCACGATTATATGTCTAGACATATAAGTCAAGCATCCCACGCGAAGGGACCGTTGCATGGCAGAGCGCTTCGACCGGATCTGGCACAATGCCCGGCTTGCCACGATGCGGGCCGACCGGCCCGATCTTGGCGAGATCGAGCGGGGCCTGATCGCCGCGCGCGGCGGCCGTATCGTTTATGCCGGTGCGCAGGCCGATTTTTCGGCGGATGCCGATGCGGCCGAACGGATCGACTGCGGCGGACGCTGGATCACGCCCGGCCTCGTCGACTGCCACACCCATCTCGTCTATGGCGGCAACCGCGCCCACGAGTTCGAGCTGCGCCTGAAAGGCGCGAGCTACGAGGAGATCGCGCGCGCCGGCGGCGGGATCGTCTCGACGGTGGCCGCGACCCGCAAGGCGAGCGAGGCAGATCTCGTCGCAAGCGCGCTGCCGCGGCTCGACGCGCTGATCGGCGAGGGCGCAACCACGGTCGAGATCAAGTCGGGCTATGGTCTCGACACCGAAACGGAGATGCGACAGCTCGCGGCCGCGCGCAGCATCAGCCGCCAGCGGCCGGTTGCGATCCGCACCTCCTTCCTCGGGGCGCACGCCCTGCCGGTGGAGGCGGAGGGTGACAAGAATCGCTATATCGATCTCGTCTGCAAGGAGATGCTGCCGGCCGTTGCGAAGGCCGGTCTTGCCGATGCCGTCGATGCCTTCATGGAGGGCATCGCGTTTTCGGCGGAGCAGACCGCGCGGGTGTTCGAGACGGCGAGAGGGCTTGGGCTGCCGGTCAAGCTTCATGCCGACCAGCTCTCGAACCTCGGCGGTGCTGCGCTCGCTGCAAGATTCTCGGCGCTGTCGGCCGATCATCTCGAGCATACTGACGAAGCCGGCGCCGCCGCGATGGCGAAGGCGGGAACGGTGGCCGTGCTGCTGCCCGGCGCGTTCTACTTCATCCGTGAGACGCAGAAGCCGCCAGTCGAGGCGTTCCGCACCCACGGTGTTTCCATGGCGCTCGCGACCGATTGCAATCCCGGCAGCTCGCCGCTGACCTCGCTTCTGCTCACGATGAACATGGGCGCGACCCTGTTCCGGATGACCGTCGCCGAATGCCTCGCCGGAATCACCCGCGAGGGCGCGCGGGCGCTGGGGGTGCTCGATGAAACCGGCACGCTGGAAGCCGGGAAATGGTGCGACCTCGCGATCTGGGACATCGAGCGTCCCGCCGAGCTTGTCTACCGCATCGGCTTCAATTCGCTGCATCGCCGGGTGTGGAGGGGCCAGTGACGGAGCAGGGCACCGCGATCGTCGTCAGGCCGGGAGCGGTCAGTCTCGACGATCTCGCGCGCGTGCTGGAAGGCGCATCCGTCGTGCTCGATCCCTCGTTCTGGCCGCGCGTCGAGGCGGCAGCCGAAATCGTTGCAAGGGCCGCGCAAGCCGACGCTCCCGTCTATGGCATCAACACCGGCTTCGGAAAGCTGGCCTCGAAGCGCATTCCGCCCGATCAGACCGCGCTGCTCCAGCGCAATCTGATCGTGTCGCATTGCTGCGGCGTCGGCCCAGCCACGCCCGAGCCGATCGTGCGGCTGATGATGGCGTTGAAGATCGTCTCGCTCGGGCGCGGCGCTTCCGGCGTGCGCCGCGCGGTGATCGAGCAGTTGCAGGCCATGCTGGCACGGGGTGTCACTCCGCTGGTGCCGCAGCAGGGCTCGGTCGGCGCCTCCGGCGATCTCGCGCCGCTCGCGCACATGACGGCGGTGATGATCGGTGAGGGGCAGGCGATCGTCCACGGAAAAACCGTGTCCGGCGGTGAAGCGCTGACAGCTGCCGGTCTTGCGCCATTGACGCTGGGCCCCAAGGAGGGGCTTGCGCTGATCAACGGTACGCAATTCTCGACCGCCTACGCCATTGCCGGCGTGTTGCGCGCATTTCGCCTGGCGCGTGCGGCACTCGTGACCGGAGCGCTGTCGGTCGACGCCGCGATGGCCTCGACGGCACCGTTCCGTCCCGAAATTCAGGCACTGCGTGGTCATCCCGGGCAGATCGCCGCAGCCGCGACGCTGACCGCATTGCTGGATGGCAGCGACATCCGCCTGTCCCATCTCGAAGGCGACGAGCGCGTGCAGGACCCATATTGCTTGCGTTGCCAGCCGCAGGTCGCAGGCGCCGCACTCGACCTGATCACGCAGGCCGCGCGCACATTGATCGTCGAAGCCAACGCCGTCACCGACAATCCGCTGGTGCTGGTCGAGACCGGCGAGATCGTCTCCGGCGGTAACTTCCACGCCGAGCCCGTGGCCTTTGCCGCCGACGCGATCGCGCTGGCACTGGCGGAAATCGGTGCGATCAGCGAGCGGCGCATTGCGACGCTGGTCGATCCGGCGCTGAATTTCGGCCTGCCGCCGTTCCTCACCCCCGATCCCGGCATCAATTCCGGCTTCATGATCGCCGAGGTGACGGCCGCCGCGCTCTATGCCGAGAACAAGCAGCGCGCAGCGGCCTGCTCGATCGATTCGACGCCGACCAGTGCCAATCAGGAAGATCACGTCTCGATGGCGGCACACGCCGCGCGGCGGCTGTCGGATATGGCCGACAACCTCGCCGCCATCCTCGGCATCGAGCTCCTGGTCGCGGCCCAAGGCATCACGCTGCGGGCGCCGCATGCGACCAGTGCGTCACTGGCCGCCGTCATCGCCGCACTGCGTGAGCAGGTGCCGGCGCTCGGTGCGGACCGCTACATGGCCGGCGATCTCGCCAAGGCCGCTGCACTGATCGAGGCCGATGCGCTGGCGAGCGTGGCGCTCACCATGCTTCCAACTGACCCATTTCCGCGACTTGCCTAAAGAGGTGCCCGCATGAACCGCCGACTGGACAATGACCGTACCATCCGCGCGCCCCGCGGCAGCGACATCAGCGCCAAGAGCTGGCTGACGGAAGCGCCGCTGCGCATGCTGATGAACAACCTCGATCCTGACGTCGCGGAGCGCCCGAGCGAGCTCGTCGTCTATGGCGGCATCGGCCGCGCCGCGCGCGACTGGGAGAGCTTTGACCGGATCGTTGCGGCCTTGCGCAGGCTCGAAGGCGACCAGACGCTGCTGGTCCAGTCCGGCAAGCCGGTCGGCGTGTTTCGCACCCATGCGGATGCACCGCGCGTGCTGATCGCGAACTCCAACATCGTGCCGCACTGGGCGACGCTCGATCATTTCAACGAGCTCGATCGCCAGGGCCTGATGATGTACGGCCAGATGACGGCCGGCTCCTGGATCTACATCGGTAGCCAGGGCATCGTGCAGGGCACGTACGAGACCTTCGTCGAGGTCGGCCGTCGCCATTATGGCGGCAGCCTTGCCGGCAAATGGATTCTCACCGCCGGCTTGGGTGGCATGGGCGGTGCGCAGCCGCTGGCCGCGACCATGGCCGGCGCTTCAATGCTCGCGGTTGAATGCCAGCCGAGCCGCATCGAGATGCGGCTGCGCACCGGCTATCTCGATCGACAGGCCGCAACGCTCGACGAAGCGCTGGCGATCATGGAAGATGCCGCCACGACGAAGAAGGCGATCTCGGTCGGCCTGCTCGGCAATGCCGCGGAGATTTTCCCGGAGCTCGTGCGCCGTGGCGTCAAGCCGGACGTCGTCACCGACCAGACCAGCGCGCACGATCCAGTCAACGGCTACTTGCCGAAGGGCTGGACGCTCGCTGATTGGGAAGCCAAGCGCGGCTCCGATCCGAAGGGGGTGGAGCGCGCGTCGAAGACGTCGATGGTCGAGCACGTCCAGGCCATGCTGGATTTCCATGCCCAGGGCATTCCAACGCTCGACTACGGTAACAACATCCGCCAGATGGCGCAGGACATGGGCCTGAAGAACGCCTTCGATTTCCCGGGCTTCGTTCCCGCCTATATCCGTCCCTTGTTCTGCCGCGGCGTCGGGCCGTTCCGCTGGGCCGCGCTCTCGGGCGATCCTGAGGACATCTTCAAGACCGACGCGAAGGTCAAGGAGCTGATGCCTGATGACAAGCATCTGCACAATTGGCTCGACATGGCGAAGGCGCGCATCAAGTTCCAGGGCCTGCCGGCGCGGATCTGCTGGGTTGGCCTCGGTGATCGCCATCGCCTCGGCCTTGCCTTCAACGAGATGGTGGCGCGCGGCGAGCTCAAGGCGCCGATCGTGATCGGCCGCGATCATCTCGACAGCGGCTCGGTGGCGAGCCCGAATCGCGAGACTGAAGCGATGAAGGACGGCTCGGACGCGGTGTCCGACTGGCCATTGCTGAACGCGCTGCTCAATTGCGCCAGCGGCGCGACCTGGGTGTCCCTGCATCATGGCGGCGGCGTCGGCATCGGCTATTCCCAGCACGCCGGCATGGTGATCGTCGCTGACGGCACGCCGGAAGCGGCCAAGCGGATCGAGCGTGTGCTCTGGAACGACCCGGCCACCGGTGTCATGCGCCATGCCGACGCGGGCTACGAGACCGCGATCGACTGCGCCCGCGACAAGGGCCTCGATCTGCCGAGCCTTTCGAAGTAGCTAGCCGCGGGCTCGATCAACCTCTCCCGCTTGCGGGGGAGGTCGGCGCGGAGCGCCGGGTGCGAGCTCTCTCCAATCAGGGAGTCTCTTGCGGAGGCACGCCCATCCCAGCCCTCCCCCGCAAGCGGGAGAGGGAGCGCACCTCCTTCGGGGCAGCGTCGCCGATTCAGCCGCTCACCAGCAGCTTCGGCATCGTCGTCTTCGCGCCGTCCATGAAGGTCTGGACGGCGTCGCGGACGATGGCGTCGAGATCGGGCGGGATCGGCGTCTCGTAGATGAATTTTCGGATGGCGAGATAGAAGATGCGGCCGTGCAGGCCCCCCAAGATGATCCTGCTGGATGAACCCTCGGAGGGCATCATGCCCGTCCTCGTCGAGGAGATGGGCGTGCTGTTCCGCCGCCTGCGCGACGAGGGCAAGACATTGCTGCTGGTCGAGCAGAACGTCGAATGGGCTCTTCGATTGGCCGACCGCGCCGTGATCATCGACCAGGGCGAGGTCGTGCATCAAAGCAGCGCGGCGGCGCTGCTCGCGGACAAGGACATCCAGGAACGCTACGGCGCGGTCTGACGTCTGGGCTCGCTAGGCGACGACCTTGGCGCCGTCGAGGCGCCGGTGTTCGTTCGCCAGATAGTCGCCGATCGCATCGGCCGACATGGGTTTTGCGAAATAATAGCCCTGGATGAAGTCGCAGCCGAGCCGGCGCAAGGTGTCGAGCTGGGCGCGGGTCTCGACGCCCTCGGCGACGCAGGCGATTTCCATGTCGTCGCAGAGGCCCGTCAGTGACTTGATGATCTTGTGACTGACCGGATTCTCGTTGATGTCGGCGACGAAGCTGCGGTCGACCTTGATCTTGTCGAGCGGCAGCCGGTGGACGTGGCTCAGCGACGAATAGCCGGTGCCGAAATCGTCCAGCGAAATGCCGCAGCCCATCGCCTTCAGCGTCGCGACCGACTGCTGCGCGCGCACGAAATCGAAGGTCACGGCGGTCTCTGTGATCTCGAAATCGATCCGTCGTGGCGACAGACCGCTTTTCTCGATGATGGAGATCAGCGGCAGTATGCCTTCGGCAGCGCAGACGTCGTGCGCGGACAGGTTGAACGACAGGCGGATGTCGTCGGGCCAGGTTTTGGCGGTCGCGAGCGCGCGCGCCAGCAGCGTCTGCGTCAGTGGCCGGATCAGGCCGATGCGCTCGGCGGCAGGAATGAAGTCGGCGGGGGAAACCCAGCCGAGACGGGGGCTGTGCCAGCGCGCCAGCGTCTCGAAACCCGCAGTGTGCTCGCTCATGGCATCGACGATCGGCTGGAACACCAGCTCCATCTCAGCGCCAAAATCGGAGGTGCGCAACATGTTCTCGATCACGCCGCGGCTTCGGATCTCGGCCTCGAGCTCGCCCGAGAAGATCACGGTGCGCCCGCGCAGTTGGCGCTTGGCGTGATAGAGCGAATAGTCGGCGCATTCATAAAGAGCTTCCGACGTCGTCGCGGAGTCTGGAAACAGCGCAAAGCCGATCGAGCAGGACAGGCCAGTGTGGGCGGTGTCGAGCTGGTAAGGCAGCTTGACCTGCCCGCCGATGCGTTCGCCGAGCCGTGCCAGATCGGCATCGTCGGGATCACCACACACGACGAGGCCAAACTCGTCGCCGCCGAGCCGGGCGAATTCCACGCGTTGCGGGCCGAAGCCCTCGCAGACCTCGCGGATGCGGCGGCCCGCCTCGATTAGCACGCGGTCGCCGACGCTGTGGCCGTAATTGTCGTTGATCGGCTTGAAGCCGTCCAGGTCGATGATCCCGACCGCGACGCGAACATTTCTGCGCTCGGCGTCGGCAAAGGCGCTCGACAGCTCGGCGAAGAAGCGGCGGCGGTTCGGCAGCTCGGTGAGGGAATCCAGATTGGCGAGGCGGAAGTTCTCGTCCGAGAGCGCCTGGGTCGCCGCCTGCTGTGCCAGCAGCGATTTGCGGCTGGCGACGAGGTCGGCGAAGTCCCGGTAGTAGATGGTCAGCACCGTCACCATCGCGCCGGTGACCAGCAAATTGTTGACGGCCATCGCCTCCAGCGTCGGCTCGCCCGTGGCAAAGTAAAACACGACGTAGGGCACGTCGACGACGAGAGTCACGATCAGCGCGGCCGAACGCAGATGCATCAGCGAGAAGATGCAGCCGATCACGGTCACCGCCATGTAGAAGGCCACCTGGCTCTTGGCAAAGGGATCGCCGTAGGGATAGAGGGCGAACGACCAGACGGTGAAGCCCGCCGCGATCGGCGCCGCGATCCAGTTGGTGAGGCGCAAATTGCGCAGGATGTCGGCGTCGCTGCGGACGACATGGCGCTGCCGCAGCCACCAGAAGGTCCGATAGCCCGCCACCGCGATCAACACGCCGGGCACGATCATGCTAAGCGAAGCCGGCGCCAGCGGCACATAGGTATATGCGACCGCGATCGTGTTGGTGATCAGGATGAAGTAGAGCAGCGGAATCTGCTTGGAGAAGGCGTCGAACTGCGCGCGCGTCAGCTCGGGATTGTCGGCCGGCACGCGAAACAGCCGCATTGCGGCGGCGAAGTAGGACTTCAAATCGGCAACAGGCATTGAAATACGAGCCCCGGATCCTGAAAACGCCGGCGATCTTGCATAGCGTGGGTAAAGGGCGCGTTAGATCGGGCCTTGCGCGAAAGACCAGCACAGGTTGCACGCTACTGCAGGAGTTTCCGGCCGCGTGCCAGGGTAAGACTGTGTTAACGATACGGGCCGCGGCAGCAGGCGTATCGCGGCGAAGTCCTGCAAAAGCAGCCGTTAAGTTCTGCTAACCATGCGTTTCGGCGCAACGTCTTGCCGCACCTCTCCCCGGCGGGCCCCAGCGGGGGAGAGGTCAAAGACAGCGTGCGATGGCCGCTACTTCTTCTCCAGCGCCGCGGTCTGCTTGGCGAGCTGCTTGTCGAAATCTTCCGACAGGCCGGTCGCGTAGGTCGCAAGCTCACCCGGTTTGACGAACGGATTCGGCGCGCCGTCCTTCATCTGCGCACGCTTGGCCTGCATGGCATAGACCTCCGGATGCGGCCCGAGCAGCACGTCGACCTTCATCGCCTTCACTTTGGCGTAGGTCGCGCGGTAGTCGTCGACGATGCCGGGGTAGGTCGGCTGTCCCACCAGCCGGTTCAGCGCCACGGTGCCGCTGCAGAAGAACAGCACCTCGCGGTTCTGATCGCCGTCCTTGACGGTCATCTCCCAGCTCGTGCAGCCGGGCGAGTGGCCGGGCGTCGCATGCGCTGTCAGCGTGGTGTCGCCGAGCGTAACCTTGTCGCCTTCCTTCACGACACGGTCGACCTTCACCGGCGGGAAAGCGAGGTCTTCGTTCTTCTCGTCGCCGGGATAGTAGCCGCCTTCGAGCAGCGGCTTGTCGCGCTCGCCGGCCACGATCTGCGCACCGGTCTCCTTCTTGATCTCGGCAAAACCGCCGGTGTGATCGAGATGTGCGTGCGAGTTGAGGACGATCTTGATGTCCGAGACCTTGAAGCCGAGCTTGGCGATATTGTCCTTGATCATGCCGGTCGACTGGGGCATCGCCGTGTCCATCAGGATCAGGCCCTGCGATGTCTTGATGACGTAGACGGCGATGCCCTCGGTCCCGACATAATAGATGTTGCCGATGAGCTGGAACGGCTCGAACGGCGCCGTCCATTTCTGCATGACCGTTGCCAGGAAATCCTTGAGGGTCTGCGCCTGCGCGCCGGTTGCGAGGAATGCCAACGCACACAGCGCGGCCGTGAGTTTTCTCATAGTTTGCTCCCGAAGTGTTCTTGTCGTTTTGATCGGGCAGACGTCGCGGCTCGACCGCGCGCAGGTTACGTTGCAGCCGGCGTTGCGGGCAACTGCTTCGTATGAGGAAAATTTATCTGCCGCGCGGGAGCTTAGCGTCCGATCGTGACGCCGGCGGTCGAGCGCATGGCATCCCGGAGGCTCCTCGCGTTCATGTCGTCGAGGACTTCTCGCGTCAGCACGGTGGTCTGGCCGGGCGTGTTGAGGATGGTCTCGCCGCGCGAGGAGGAGAGCCGGTCCGTCTTGTAGGGCGCGGCTGGATCGGTGGCGGGCGTGTGGTGAGGCCGTTTGCTGGACGCCGCAAAGGCTCCTTGCGAGACGGAGAGGGCGGCGATCACGATCAGTCGCAGCAGCTTTGCAGGCATGCGATCTCCCATGTTCGGGAAACCTCAGCCTAGCACAAACGTGACGGCACTTGCAGTGGAAAGGATCAGGCCAGAGCGGCCTGGCGTTCCCGCACCGGTTCGCGAACCCGGTCGAGCTTCCCTGGCTCGGCGAGCGGGGTGAAGCTGCGATGGCTCGCTTGCGCGGGGGCCTCGACGATGACGCCTTCGCAGACGATCTGTCCGCCGAGCATCTTGAACTCCAGCTTGTCGTAGCGCGGCATCGTTTCGCCGGGCGCAGGCGGCAGCAGCCCGACGCTGCCCTGGATGTTCAGCGTGGCTTCGCCGTTGCCGTGAAGGCGGGGATTCCACATCCTGATCCCGCTTTCCGCCCAGCGCTGCCGGATCAGCGCGGTGCGATCGGCAGGTTCCGTGGGTTTCGCGCGAGGTTTCGGCGCACTGGGAATCTCCTCAGCCGGAGCTGCGAGAGCCGGAGCCGGCTCTTCTTGCGTGACCACGATGGCCTCAGCGGAAGAGTCGTCCCCGGCGACGGGGGCAGGATCGCTCGCGGCGACCGGCTCGATCGCCACCGCGGTGTCGCAGGTGGGATCGCTGTCGATGCTGTCTTCAGCGACAGGTTCCGCCGGGACGTCGGGATCGGCAAGCGTGACGTGGGTGTCGTCTACAACAGGCTCGACATCCACGGCGGCAACAATGGAGGGATCGTCGGCAACGGCGAGAGCGGGAGCGTCAACCGAAGCGACCTCGACCGAAGCGACCTCAACTGAAGCGGCCACGAGATTGGACGAGGTCTCGTCCACAACATCAGGCTCAACGCCGGCTGCGAGCTCGGGAGATGGATCGCTGCTGATGACGGGCTCAGCGGCTTGGGCCGGCTCGTCCTCGACGTCGATGGCCGCGACCGTTTCCGTGGCGAAGGGCTCGAGCTCCGTCGAGAGCTCCACAGGCGGATCATAGTCGATGACGGGTTCAGGAACATCGACTGGTTTGGGACCATCGACCGTTTCGCTGGTGACTTCGTCCGAGGCCAAGACATCTGCCACGAAGACCGGCTCGACATCTGACGGCGCCTGCTGCAGGGAATCGTTGCTGCCGGCGATATCGGCTGCTGCTTCCGCGATGACAGGGTGGGCAGTGCCATCCTCTGCGACCGCGGCGTCGCTGCGCAGCGGATCAGTGCTGATGCCGGTGTCGAGAGCCGGAAGAGCTTCAGCGCTGTCGGTAACGATGACAGGCTGTTCCGCGACGACCGCCGCGCCATCGATGCTGCCGCCATGCGGCAAGGGCCGAAGCCGGGTGAACGCCCATTTCACCGCGGGGATGCGGCGCAGCAACGATATCAGTCTCGAAAGCACTGGGAGTTGTCCAAGAGGTACTCGGCGTGAGGCAATCGCTGATTCGCCAGCAATGTGAAAAACTGCCCCGGCCGTCACATCCCTGTCAATGTAGACGGGACCAATTGCAGAACATCCACGCATCCGGCGCGCGCGCCGCTGCATGATGTGTCTGGCCGCCTATGTCATCGGCGACGACAAGCTTTGGCTGGCCAGGGACATCGGATGGATGAGGGAGCCGGAGCCGCAGGGGATCCGCAGCGTGATGAGATATTGTCCCGGCCGTTGATGGGGAACATCGCCGAACTTCGCAGCCTGCGACTCTCAGCGCTCACCACACCAGACGGAAGCCGCCGGTGCCCCTATAGCTGTGATTATCCGCGGGAGCATCGAGGCTCGCGCGATAGGTGAGTTCGCCGAATACGGCGTAGCGGCCGTTGGCCCAGCTATAGGTGCCGCCGCCGCCGATGCTGCCCCACAGCCGGTCATGGCCGCTGGCGAATCCGGTGCCGGCGACATCGATCCTGGTGCCTTCGAGAAATTCGTAGTGCAGATTGCCGATGGCATAGAGGTCGGAGCGGACGATGCCCGTGCCGTCGTTCCAGGTGCGCTGATGATTGAGCGACAGCCCGAGGCGGCCGAGCAGGCTGTCGGCGTTGCCGAGCGAGACCAGCGCGCCGAAGCGGTCGGTGAAGGCATCGAAGCCGACCTTCGAATAGGCAAGCTGCGCCTGCGGCGCCAGCCAGAAGCCGTTGCCAACCGCGATCCGCCTGCCGCCCTCGAGGCTGAACGCGTAGCCGAGGCCCTCATTGCCGTGGATCAACGAGCCGGCCAGCGCAGATGACAGGTCGCTGCGATAGAACATGGTCTGCGCCTGACCGTCGACATAGAAGCCGTCATGGCCGTACCAGGTCGCGGTGGCGCCGACGCCGGTTCCTTGCGCGCGGATGCGGCCGTTGCCGAACAGCGAATTGACGAAGGCCGTGGTCAGGCCGTATTGCGCCGTCAGGCTGACGATCAGCCGGCCGCGCGCATTGTCGAGCGCAGCGCCGTCGAGTCCGACTTGCACCTTCATCTCGTCGGAATCATAGGTGGAGCCGGTGGTGTTGGAAGGCCGAAACGCGCTCTGGCCGCCCTCGATCCGGCCCCAGAAGGCCGATTGCGTCCACGAGCCATCAGACGTCTGCGCGGTATCGACACCGGCGCGCGCCATCGCTTCGCTGCCGCCCCAATAGCGGTTGCCGGCGCGCTGCTGCAGGCTCGCCGCCTGGTTCATCCCGAGCAGCACCTGTGCGTAGTTCTCGTAGAGGGGAACGCCGGCCTGATAGAGCGGCCCGGCCGGCGCCGATGGCGGCGGATTGATCAGGCTGGACCGCAGATACCAGTCGCCGTCTGCGGGCGTGCTGATCCCGTTCTTCTGCAGCGTATAGGCATAGGCGCCGCCGACCACGGCCTGCTGGCCGCCAATGACGTAATTGCCCTGCAGTGCGAAGCTGCCGTTCGAGGCGCCGGCGACGTCGATCACCTTGATGCCTTCGCTGGTCTGGGCGCCGCCGCCGCCGATATTGGCGATGCGCAGCGTGGATGCGCCGGAGGTGGCGCCCTGCACCACCAGGCGGTCGGTGATCAAACCGTCGCCGCCGAGGGCACTGTTGAGGAAAACCGTGCCGCCGTTGCCGACATAATTGCCGCTCACCGTCAGTGTCGTCCCCGGCGCGCCGCCGGTCCGCACCAGGCCGGCATTGTCGAGCGATGCGATGGTCTGGTTGAAGCCGTTGAGGTCGAACGTTCCGCCGGCGGCGGCGACATAGGCAGATGCGGCGCTGAAGGCGCCGGCGCTGCCTGCGCGCAGCGTGCCGCCGGTGACAGTGGTTGCGCCGCCATAAGTGTTGACGCCGGACAGCGTCTGCGTGCCGCCGGTGATCTGCACGCCACCGCTGCCGCCGAGCGTTCCCGCAAAAGTGTCGCCGGCGTTGGTGATCGCCAGCGTCTTGGTGCCGAGCACGACGGCGCCGGTGCCGGCGAGGCTCTGGATGTGCGAGCTGTTGTCGATGATGCCGGAAATATCGAAGGTCGCGTTCGCGACCACCCGCCTGGAATTGACGAGGGCATCGCTGGCGCCGGCGATGACGCCGATCGCGAGCGTGCCCTGCTGGATCACCGTCTCGCCGGTGTAGGTGCTGCCGCCCCGCAGGAACAAGGTCCCGTTGCCGGTCTTGGTCAGTCCGCCGACGCCGCTGAGGCCGCCCGCGGCTGAAGCGATAACAGTGAAGCCGTTGGTATCGAAGGTCAGTCCGCCTGCGGCGATGTTGTTCTGGGCGGCGGTGCCGCCGAAGAAGTTGGCTTGATTACCCACGGCGCGGACGACGGCATTGTCGTAGTTCGCCTGTCCGTTGGGGCTCACTGCGATGTTGGCGACCACCAGCGTGCCGCCACGCATGTTGAGCGTGCCTGCTCCAGCGGGGCCAAGGGTGAGCCGGCCTGTCGCGATGACGCTCGAGCCGTTATCGATGTTGAGGGTCGCCGTGGCTCCGGCGGGGAGGCCGACGCTAAGCGTTCCGTTGACGATCCACCGCGACGCTCCGGTCACGGTCACGGCGGCCGGGTTCCCTGGGGAAATTCCGACCGAAATGGTGGCGCCTGTGGTTGTCAGCGTGCTGCCGTTCTGAATTGTCAGATTTGTCGTCACTCCAGCGCCAGCAGTGGCGCTGCCTAGCCTGAAGTTACCGGTTGTGCCGGTTGCCGGACCGCTCACGCCGAGCACGATGTTGGCGGGCAGATTCATAGTAACGGCACCGCCGGCGGGCGCTGTTCCGGTATTCCAGTTCGTGCCCACAGTCCAATCGTTGCTGGTGGCGCCAGTCCAGGTCTGCGCCGTCGCCGCGCTTGGCAAGAGCGTCGAGAGTGCGGCCACGGAAGCGCTTATCAACAGCGCGTGGCGGAATCCGGCGGGTTTGCCGGTCCAGAGTCGACGTCCGCCTCGATCGTCATTCGCCTGTCGTGAAAACGTCGCAGCCCCGATGCATTCGCGCATGCCGTCCAGCTCTTGTTGTTGGTCTTGGTGCTGCGCCGGATGGCGGATTGCCAAACATCATCGACAGCGGATCGTTTTGTTACGGTATGTGGCTGCCTGTGATCGGGTCAATGCAGATGACTGCCGCGCAATCGGGAAAAATGAGCAGTGTGTTTCCGATGCAACGTCAGGTCGACGGAATTAATGCCGCAGTAACCACACCACGCGTGTCGCACGTACATTGATGGCGTACGCGGCAAGTCAAAGACGGCGATCTTGTGCGCGCAGCATGAGGTAGCGAGCCGAGACTCGCTGCGTCACCGCGGCCGATTCGCGAGCCTCGGCGGAACCCTTCAAGTACGGCTCGCGCCGAGCTCTGCGTGTTGGGCTATCGTCCGCCGGAACCTGAACCTGAACCGGAGCCTGCGCTGCCTCCGGCCTGGCTGCCCATGTTATTCGTGTTGGTGCCGCCGGCCGATGGTTGCTGCGCGCCCTTGCTGTCGGCGGCCTCGTTCTGCATGTTCGACGACTTGCCGGTCGTCATTCCCTTGGTCGCCGGGCCGCGCGAGGAGGGGCCAACGTCGCCTTGACCGGAAGCGCCGGGAGCCGGTTGTGTCTGCGCGAGGGCGCTACCGGTCGCCAGCGCCATGATGCACGCGGATGCCAGAATGATCTTTTTCATGGGATTCTCCTCGACGTTACATCTGCGGCAATCCGCCTGCAGCATCGACGTTCCTGTCGATTTGACGCGATCGCTTCAACTCTCTGCGGCCGAATGTCGGGGTTCCCGTCGCCCTCGCCAGCGGCTATTCAGGATCGTCATTGTTTGTTGGGGGCGACGCATGAGGAAGATTGTCACCATCGGAGCGACTCTGCTCTGGTCCACCATCGCGTTCGCGCAGGAGCGCACCATCACGGTTGCCTCGACCACCTCGACGGAACAGTCGGGCCTGTTCGGCCATCTGCTGCCGTTGTTCGAGAGGGCCGAGGGCATCAGCGTGAAGGTCGTTGCCGTCGGGACTGGACAGGCGCTGGATATCGGGCGGCGCGGCGATGCCGACGTCGTGTTCGTCCACGACCGGGCTGCCGAAGACAAGTTCATGTCCGAAGGGCAGGGCGTGAAGCGCTTCGACGTCATGTACAACGACTTCGTCGTCGTCGGTCCCAAAAGCGATCCCGCGAAGATCGCCGGCGGCAAGGACGTCACCGATGCGCTGCGCAAGATCGCGGCAGCGAAGGCACCCTTCATCTCGCGCGGTGACAAATCCGGCACGCATGCGGCCGAGCTCCGGCTGTGGAAGGAGGCGGGCGTCGACATCAGTGCCGGCAAGGACAGCTGGTATCGTGAGATCGGTCAGGGCATGGGCCCGGCGCTGAACATGGCGTCGTCGTCGAACGCTTATGCCCTGTCGGACCGCGGCACCTGGCTGTCGTTCAAGAATCGCGGCGAGCTTGCCATCCTGACCGAGGGCGACAAGCGGCTGTTCAACCAGTACGGCGTCATGCTGGTCGATCCGGCAAAGCATGCGAACGTGAAGGCGAAGGATGGGCAAGCCTTCATCGATTGGCTGGTCTCGCCGAAGGGGCAGGACGCGATCGCCGGCTACAAGGTGGGCGGCGAGCAACTATTTTTCCCCAACGCGTCCCACTAGCAGGAAGGCGACCGTCGACACCGCGACGCTGAGCGCGAGCAGGATCAGTCCGAGTCCGAGCGCCAGCGGCAGATCGCCCTTGCTGGTCTCCAGCGCGATCGCGGTCGTCATCGTGCGCGTGAAGCCGCGGATGTTGCCGCCGACGATGATGATGGCGCCGACCTCGGCGATCGCGCGCCCGAAGGCGGCGAGAAAGGCCGTCAGCATCGAGGTCCGGCCCAGCGCGAACAGGAGCGCCATGCAGCGGAAGACCGACAGCCCGTCGATCCGTGCGAGATCGCCATATTCCGCCCACAGTAGGCTCGCAGGCCGGTGCACCAGCGCCACCACGATCGGGGTGGCGAGCAGCGTCTGCGCGATCACCATGGCGGCCGGCGTGAACAACAGTCCGGCCACCCCGAGCGGGCCGGAGCGCGACAGCAGAAGATAGAGCGCGAGCCCGACCACGACCGGCGGAAGGCCGAGCAGTGCATTGGTCAGCACGATGATCACCTGACGTCCACGGAAACGCGTGATCGCAAGCAAGGCCCCGATCGGCGCGCCGATCAGCAGGGCAAGGATGCTCGCGGTCAGGCTGACGCGCACCGACAATGCGACGATGCCGAGCAGCTCGGCGTCGGCTTCGCCGATCAGCGAGAGCGCCGCGCCAACGGATCGTGCGAAATCGTTCATCCGGCCTGACGCTGTTGCGCCGGCAGCAGATCGAGCACCAGTTCGGAGGGACGGCAGAGCCTGACGCCCTGCGGCGTCACCACGATCGGCCTGTTGATCAGGATCGGGTGCGCCATCATCGCATCGAGCAGCTGATCGTCGGTCAGCGCGGGGTTGGCGAGCCCGAGCTCCGCATAGGGGGCAGCCTTTTCGCGAACCGCCTCACGCACCGAGATCCCCATGCGTGCGATGAGCTGCTGCAGCAGGGCGCGCGATGGCGGCGTCTTCAGATACTCGACCACATGCGGCTCGATGCCGGCGTTCCGGATCGTTGCGAGCGTCGTGCGCGACGTGCCGCATTCGGGATTGTGGTAGATGATCACGTCCATTGCAGATGCCTTTGTGCTCAGCAGCAGGCCTTTGAGGCCGCCGGCGCCGCTTGCTGCGCGCAGCAGGCCGACTGGGTCTCTTGTTTCTCATGCGCGACCCGGGCCTGGTTCTCGCCGGTGCCGTCACCGTAATCGGTGCTCTCGCCTGTGGTGTGGAAGGTTTCCCAGGCGATGCCGGCGGGATCGTCGATCCAGGACTTTTCCGACTTGGCATAGCAGCAGGTGGTCTGCCCCTGCTCGACGACGTTGCCGCCGGCCTTGCGCAGCCGGGCATAGACCTCCTGGAGCTCCTCGCCGGTCTCGACCTGGATGCCGAGATGATCGAGTCCAGCCGCGCGTCCGCGCGTCGAGATCGCAAAATTCACCCGCGGGTCGTCCAGCATCCATTTGGCATAGTCGGACTTCACCACCGAGGGCTCGCTCGCAAACAGGGCGGAGTAGAACCCGATGGACCGGGAGAGATTCTCGACGGACACGTGAACGTGCAGGCGCTTCATGGTCTGTCCTTTCAGGCTGACACCCTGTTGCGCTTTCGCGCGGCCCTCGGAGCGCGTGACGCTCCGCCTCACCAACCAAACGATTGTGGAAATAACAGGCAGCTGTCAATCGAGATAGGGGACAATCCGTCTCAATCTCGATCCGACGGCGGGCTTTTTGAGGTTCAGCGTTTGGCGGCAGCCGATGCCGAGATCCTGGGCGCAGCGTCGATGCTTTGCTGCCAATAGCGTTCGATCTGGTCGATCAAGGCAGGCGGGAGCGGGACGTAGTTGAGCGTCTGGGCCTCGGACTTTCCGTTTTCCAGCGCCCAGCGGACGAAGTCGATGGCGGCTGCAGATCGTTCCGGTGATCTCGGCGCCTTCGGCATCAGCATGAAGGTCGTCGCTGTGATCGGGTAGGCGTCTTCACCGGGCGCGTTGGTGAGCACGAGATGGAAATCCTTCTCAGCTTTCCAGTCCGCGCTTGATGCGGCCGCCTGGAAAGATGCGGCGTCGGGCACGACGTAATTGCCGGCGCTGTTCTGCACGATACCGAAGGAAATCCGGTCGAGCCGCTGGAGCGCGTAAGTGTATTCGAGATAGCCGACCGCGCCGGGAACGAGGCTGACGAGCGAGGCGACGCCGTCATTGCCCCGGCCGCCGAGGCCAAGCGGCCACTCGACGGAGGTGCCTTCGCCCACGCTGGCTTTCCATTGCGGGCTGACCTTCGCGAGGTAGTTCGACCAGTTGAACGTCGTGCCGGAGCCGTCGATGCGATGGACCACCGTGATCGCAGCGTTCGGCAATCTGACGTCGGGGTTGATCGCGGCGATCGCGGGATCGTTCCAGGATTTGAGCTTGCCGAGATAGATGTCGGCGAGCACCTGCCCGGTGAAGCGGATCTGGCCGGGCTTGACGCCGTCGATATTGACCACGGGGACGACGCCTCCGATCACGATCGGGAATTGCATCAGGCCGAGCCTGTCGAGCTCCTTCGGCTCGAGCGGCATGTCGCTGGTGCCGAAGTCGACGGCTTCCTTTTTGATCAGGCCGAGGCCGATGCCGGAGCCGACGGCTTGATAGCTGACGACGTTCCCGGTCTTGGCCTTGTACGCGTCGGTCCATTTCGCCATCACGGGGGAAACGAAGGTTGAGCCGGCGCCTCTGGTCTCGGCGGCCATGCCTTGTGTGGCGACGAGCAGAGCGGCGAGGATGATGGGAAGTGCAATATGTGTGTTCATTTGCGCGACGCTAACAGGTGGGGCACGAAGCCGATGTGGTCGATCTCACAATTGCGTCGCGAGGCATTCGCGCTGGCCATTGCGCGCCGACTACACCACGCCGTCAGCTCCGCCGCGTCGTCCGATTGAGGGAGATCGCTGGCCCGGCCGGGCAGGACGCAATTTGGGGCAAATTGCGCGCCATGCGGCCAAATCGGGCCGTTTCGCGCCCGCCAGCAGCTTTATTCCCGCCGTGGATGCTTTAAGGAGAGTGCGGATCAGGTCGCAGTCGCCCCGTGGCGGTGCTAGACCCTGGTGCAGGAAATAATGGGTCGGGCCGGGATGGCTCGCCCGCAAGGATGAAGGATATGAGGCAATGATCCAGACCGTTGGCATCATCGGGGCAGGGACCATGGGGAATGGTATTGCGCAGATCTGCGCGGCGGCCGGGCTCTCGGTCGTGATGGTCGATATTTCCGATGCGGCGGTGAACCGCGGGCTGTCGACCGTCGGCGGCAGCCTCGAGCGTCTGGTCAAGAAGGAGAAGATGTCGGCGGCCGATCGCGATGCGGCGCTCAAGCGCATCAGCGGCACGACGGACCGCGCCAAGCTTGCCGATTGCGATCTCGTCATCGAGGCCGCAACCGAGAACGAGGAGCTCAAGGTCAAGATCCTGAAGGACCTCTGCGCGACGTTGTCGCCGCGCACGCTGCTCGCGACCAACACCTCGTCGATCTCGATCACGAAGCTCGCTGCGGCGACCGATCGTCCCGACCGCTTCATCGGCATGCACTTCTTCAACCCGGTGCCGGTGATGGCGCTGCTGGAGCTGATCCGCGGCCTGCAGACCTCCGACGACACCCACGCCAAGGCCCTCGATTTCGCCAAGCGCGTCGGCAAGGTGGCGATCACCGCCAAGAACAGCCCGGGCTTCGCCGTCAACCGCATCCTCTGCCCGATGATCAACGAGGCGATCTTCGCGCTCCAGGAGGGGATCGCGACGGCGGAAGAGATCGACGCCGGCATGAAGCTCGGTTGCAACCATCCGATCGGGCCGCTGGCTCTGGCCGATCTCGTCGGGCTCGACACCATGCTTTCGGTGATGGAGGTCTTTTACAAGGGCTTCAACGATCCTAAATACAGGCCAGCGCCGCTGCTCAAAGAGATGGTCGATGCAGGCCATCTCGGCCGCAAGACCGGGCAGGGCTTCTACAGCTACGGTACGTGATCTTGTCATCGCGACAAAGACGGTCCCGTAGGGTGGGCAAAGCGAAGCGTGCCCACGTTCCGTGGCCGTATCGGACTGATGGCGGGCACGGCGCAAGTGCGCCTTTGCCCACCCTACGATACTGATCAAGGAGCAGGCGCCGGGCTCGAAACGCCCGCGGCCCAATCCCGCAATTTGCGCCAGGACAAAGATGTCGGGCGCATTTGGCCTGACAATGTCGAACGGGCGGCTCGCGGGAACGCGGGAACAACGAACGGAAAACGAAGGATATGTCGGATCGACTGAAAGCCGAGCGCGAGGCGGCGGCCGCGCGGCGGAACCTGTTGACTCAGGATGCGATCGAGCGCACCGGGATTACCGAAGAGATGATCGGGGAACTCGTCACCCGCTTCTACGGACGCGTGCGCGAAGATGCACGGCTGGGGCCGGTGTTCGGGATCGTGCAGAATTGGGACGAGCATCTCGCCAAGCTCAGGGATTTTTGGTCCTCGGTCGTGCTGATGAGCGGCCGCTATCACGGCTCGCCGATGCGGGCCCATTTGCCGCTGAGCCTGGTGGGCGATCATTTCGACCGCTGGCTCGATCTGTTCGAGCAGACCGCGCGCGAGGTCTGCCCGCCGCCGGCGGCTGCACTGTTCATCGACAAGGCGCGCCGCATCGCCGACAGTTTTGAGATGGCATCAGCCACCGTCGCCGGTTCTATCGCCGCGCCGCGCCACGTGCTCAGGTCCTGACGACGACCGGTTGCCTGCAAAACATGCAGGGAGGTCGCGCTGCGTTTGCGCAGCGCGACGAATAGCGCGCTGCACCAATTCCAACATCATCGGTCTGATCTGCAAAATCATCATGCCGCTCGCGCGGCGTGACGTTGAAATTGTGAAAACGCACTTGAATTCGTTCATCGTCGTTCAATCAACGCGAGCAAAGCCATATTGATGCACTGCGGTGCCAACTCTTCGCCTTGTTTTCGGCAGAGTTCCAGCGCCTGCTTGTGAACATGTCCCGCGCATCGTTCACAACCAATTCATCACCGTCCGAGAGTCCTGGGGAGCCCGAAGCCGACGCCTGTGCCGAGCAGACGCGGCGAACGGTCCTGCTTGGCGCACTCGCCACCACCGCCTGCCTCGGTTGCTCCGCGTCTGCGCGCGCGGGCGAGGATCCGCCCGGGTCCGACGAACGGCCGCAGAAAGGCGATGTGCTCGTCTTCTCCGAAGGCGACAAGGAGGGAAAGCTCATCACCGCAGCCGACCTGCCGGCCGGCGGACCGCCGGTGCATGCCTGGCCGAAGGATCCCAAGACATCGGTGGTGCGCAGCGCCTCCCGGCTCAACGAGATCCTGATCATCAAGCTCGATCCCGCCGAGCTCGACGAGAAGACGGCCGCGCGCGCCGTCGACGGCATCATCGCCTATTCGGCGATCTGCTCGCATGCCGGCTGTCCCGTGAGCGCCTGGGTGAAGAGCGATGTCGGCGACAAGGAGGTGTTCAAGTGCATGTGTCACAACTCCGAATACGATCCTCGTGCGGGCGCACAGGTCGTGTTCGGCCCGGCGCCGCGACGGCTCGCGGCGCTACCGGTGACGCTCGCTGACGGCTCTCTCAGCGTCGCCGGCAATTTCATCGGAAAGGTAGGTGGCGCGCAGCCAGGATGATGGAGGTGCGGGCCCGCGCCCGCGTCACGAGAGGCCGTATCCGCCGACGGGCGGACGGCGGGACGAACGACAAGAATTCAACACAAGAATTCAAACGGATGAAAAGGGGAACGTCCATGACCAGGAAGCAATGGTACCTGTCCGGCTTCGTCGCCTTCACTTGCCTCGCCTCGACCGCCGCCGTGTCAGGTCCGATCGAGAATTACGCACCGGTCACCGCACAGCGGCTGGAGAATCCGGAGCCAAACAACTGGATGCTCTATCGGCGCACTTATGACGGGCACGGCTATAGCCCGCTCGATCAGATCAATACCTCCAACGTGAAGAATCTCACGCCGGTCTGGACCTTTGCCACCGGCGTCGTCGAAGGCCACGAGGCGCCGCCGATCGTCAACAACGGCGTGATGTTCGTGGCGACCCCGATGGGGCAGGTGATCGCGCTGAACGCCAAGACGGGCGACGAATACTGGCGCTACAAGCGGCAGCTCCCCGACGATCTGTTCCAGCTGCACCCGACCAGCCGCGGCGTCGGACTCTGGGAGGACAAGCTCTACCTCGCCACCACGGACGACCATGTCGTCGCGCTCGATGCCAAGACCGGCAAGGTGGTGTGGGACACCAAGGTGCAGGACTACAAGAAGGGCCAGTACATGACCCTGATGCCGCTGATCGTCGACGGCAAGGTCATTGTCGGCGGCTCCGGCGGCGAGTTCGGCGTGCGCGGCTATATCGCGGCCTATGATGCCAAGGACGGCAAGGAGCTGTGGCGAACCTTCACCATCCCGGGCGAAGGCGAGCCGGGCCATGACACCTGGCAGGGCGACGACTGGAAGAACGGCGGCGGCTCGGCCTGGATGACCGGCAATTACGACAAGGAGACCAAGACGATCTATTGGGGCGTCGGCAACGCCGCGCCATGGCCCGGCGAGACCCATCCCGGCGACAATCTCTACACCTCCTCGGTACTTGCGCTCGATCCGAGCACGGGCAAGATCAAGACCTATCACCAGTATCACCAGAACGATTCCTGGGACTGGGACGAGGTCGATGCGCCGATGCTGATCGACCTGCAACGCGATGGCCGCAACATCAAGAGCTTGGTCCATCCGGGCCGCGACGCGATCTTCTGGGTGCTCGAGCGCACGCCGACCAAGATCAACTACGTCGCCGGCTGGCCGTTCGTATCGACCGACGTCTGGAAGGGCATCGAGCCCGAGAGCGGCAAGCCGATCGTCGACCCCGCGCACAAGCCGGTGATCGGCAAGCGCGTCGAGTTCTGTCCGTCGCTGTGGGGCGGCAAGGATTGGCCGTCGGCGGCCTACAGCCAGAAGACCGGCCTCGTCTACGTGCCCGCCAACGAGAACTTCTGCGGCGGGTTCACCGGCGAGAAGGTCGCCCTCAAGCCGGGCGAGCTCTGGCTCGGCACCAAGCCGGAAGACATCGGCCTGAAGACGAAGCCGGGCGCGGATCATTTCGGCGAGCTGCAGGCCTGGGATCCCACCACGGGCAAGAAGGTGTGGCAACACAACTTCCCGAAGTCGCAGCTGTTCGGCTCGGTGACCGCGACCGCGGGTGATCTCATCTTCGTCGGCGGCACCAATGACCGCAACTTCCGCGCCTTCAACGCCAAGACCGGCGAGCTCCTGTGGGAGCAGAAGACCAACTCCGGCATCATGGGCATGCCGGTGTCCTATGAAATCGACGGCACCCAATACATCGCGATCCAGTCGGGATGGGGTGTCGACGCGCAGCGCATCCAGGACGCGCTGGTGACCAACAACATCGGCATCGAAGCCAACGTGCCGCAAGGCGGCGTCATCTGGGTGTTCGCGCTGAAGAAGTAGCTCCGCGGCGGATCGAAAGAAGCGGAGCAGCAGGGGGGTGGCGAATGCGGCGGACGGCAACGTCCGCCGCATTTTTGCGATGGAAGGCGTTGAACGCGCTTACTTCCCTTCTCCCCTTGTGGGAGAAGGTGGCGCGAAGCGCCGGATGAGGGGTTCTATCCGCGCTCTCATCGCGAGGTGGACTCGCCGAGACAACCCCTCACCCAACTGAGCTCGTGTCAGTCAGCGTCGCTGCCCTCTCCCACAAGGGGAGAGGGCGCATCAATGCGCAGACGCGAAGGCTACTTCCCCTGACGCTCCACCTTATCCTTTTCCTTCTGGTTCATCTCGCGAACCTTGGGATCCGGATTGTGCTGTCCGGTGGTCTGGGTGGTGGAGGAGGGCGGGGCG